>JBQCDS010000072.1:0-8150 GCA_051961035.1 Trinickia sp.
CGTCCATTCATGAACTTCATCGAATCGCTGCGGGAAATTGTGGGGACGTCGGGCTTCGTCGCCGGGAGCGACGCGGAGCCTTTGCTGACCGACTGGCGCGGCCGCTATAGCGGCCAGGCACGCGCGATCGTCAAGCCAAAGAGCACCGCCCCACTAGCGCGGGGACTAAAGCTTTGCGCCGAGCATGGCGTGTGCGTGGTGCCGCAGGGGGGAAACACGGGGCTCGTTGGCGGTGCGACGCCATCGGAAACGGGTGACGCCGTGGTGATCTGCCTGACACGCATGACGAAAATCCGCGCTATCGATACCGGGAACGATACGGTCACGGTCGAAGCCGGCTGCACATTGCAGCGAATTCAGGAACTGGCAGCCTCTGTCGATCGGCTATTTCCGCTTTCGCTCGCAAGCGAGGGGTCTTGCCAGATTGGCGGCAATATCTCGACCAACGCAGGCGGCACGGCCGTGCTGCGTTATGGCAATATGCGCGCCCTTGTGCTCGGCATCGAAGCGGTACTGCCCGATGGCCGCATCTGGGACGGCCTGCGCGGATTGCGAAAGGACAACACGGGCTACGATCTGAAACAGTTGTTCATCGGCGCGGAAGGCACGCTCGGTGTCGTCACCGCCGCTGTACTCAAGCTCTTTCCCGCGCTGCGCGCGCGCGCCACCGCATGGGTGGCGCTCGATTCCGCCGATGCGGCCATCGAACTACTCGCGCGCTGCCGCGCCGTCTGTGGCGACACGCTCACGTCGTTCGAGCTGATGTCGCGCAGCCAACTCGATGTCGTCTATGAGCAGGTGCCAGACACGCGCGATCCGCTGGGTGGGCGCTCGTCGTGGGTGCTGTTGATCGAGCTTGCCGATTCTTCTAACGACGCGCCCTTGCAAGCGATGCTCGAAAACGTCATTGGCGCCGCATTGGAAGCGGGGCTCGCGCTCGACGCCGCGCTGCCGACGAGCGAAGCACAGGCAGCGGCGCTATGGCATATCCGTCACATCGTCTCGGAAGCGAATGTTCGTTGTGGCATCAGCGTCACGCACGATATCTCCTTGCCGATCTCGCAGATCCCCAAGTGCCTTGCCCAAACCGAGGCGCGCCTGATCGAGGCTGGTCTTGTCGATGGCGCGCGTTTTCTTTACGTCGGTCACGTAGGCGACGGCAATATCCACTCGATCGTGCTTTTTCCCCACGCTGCATGGAAGCGTGGGGGCGACCCCGATACGCGTGTCGAGGCGATCGGCAAGGTGGTCAACGACACGGCGGTGCAGTACGGCGGCAGCATCAGCGCGGAGCACGGCATCGGACGAGCGCATCGCGCCGAACTCACGCACTACAAAAGCGACGTAGAGATCGACATGATGCGCGCCGTGAAGCGCGCGCTCGATCCGCACGGCCGGATGAATCCCGGCAAGTTGCTGTAACGCAAGTTCACTACATGACAGGATGCAGACCATGACACTGGAACGATCCGCCCTCAAAGGCATTTTCCCAGCGTTTCCGACGCCATTCGACGAGCGCGGCGACATTGACGTGGAGCGCTTGCACGCCCTCGTAGAGACGCTGATCGCCCACGGCGCCACGGGTCTTGTGCCGGTAGGCGGCACGGGCGAATACACGGCGCTCTCGCCGACCGAGCGCACCCGGGTCGTCAGGGCGACCGTCGATGCTGCGCGCGGGCGCGTGCCGGTGGTAGCCGGCGTGGTATCGCCCGGCTACGCCGAAGCGCTAGAGGCGGGTCGCTCGTTCGTCGACGCCGGCGCGGACGGCCTGCTGCTCGTTACGCCTTTCTACGTGACGCCGAGCGATGCCGGCGTACGTGCATACTTCGCGCGCTATCGCGATGCAGCCGGCGCGCCGCTTTTGCTCTACGACATTCCGTCGCGCACGCGCTACGCTACGCCGCCCGCCATGGTCGCGGCGATGGCGCGCGACGATGGCTCGATCATCGGCATGAAAGCGTGCAACACGGATATCACCGTGTTCGCCAGGACCGTCGACGCGTGCGCAGATCATCTGGCGATCTTGAGCGGCGACGATATGTTGTACGTCCAGCACCTGCTGCTCGGGGCGACAGGAGGCATTCTTGCCTCCGCCAGCCTTCTGCCGAAACCGTGGACGCGTATTCACGCCAGCGCCGTAGCCGGGGAGGCCGCTGCGGCGCTGCGCGAGCACCGCAAGCTAGCCGCGTTGCTCGATGCGCTGTTCAGCGAAGTCAATCCGGGGCCGGCGAAAAAGGCGTTCGAGTTGCTCGGCCAGTCGCTTGGCTCCGTGCGTTTGCCCCTTATCGAACCTTCCATGGCGACAATCGAGCGTCTGCGCGCCGCCCTCGCAGCGCTGCCGCGAGCGTGGCTACCGGGCTAGGCGCGCGGGCGCGTATTGCGCTCGATGGCCATGACGGTCAACAGCAGCGTAAGCGTCGCGGCAATGCCCATGAGGGTACCCATTGCACTGCGATAGTCGGCGAGCTTGTCGGCCGCGCGCTTTCGTTCGTCGGCGAGTTCGGAGAGGCGATCGATGGTTATCCGCGCATACTCGCCCATGGCCGTTGCGACATAGCGCTGCCGGTTGTCCCATTCCCACGATACGGCGTGTTGATTGGCTGACGTAACGACCTTGGCCAAACCCGCGACGAACTGACGGCGATAGCCCATAGGGACGTTGTCGAGCCAAGCGTTGAGAATCGGTTGACTAGCCGTATCGCTCGTCAAGACGGCATTTAACGGCTTCGGAATGCGAATACCTGCCGCGTTTGGCACATCGATGCTGGCAGCTTGCGAGCTGGAAAAGCCGTCATTGTCCGATTGCTTGCCGGGTATGCTCGCCAGGACCGTGTCCACCGAGACGGGCACGATGTCGTCTACGTGGCCGGCTACCGCACTTTGGGTAGCGATGCTGATCCCAACGAACAGCATTGAAACGATCGCACCAAGCAGCAGCACCCGGCACACCGTCGCCGCGATGCTGAAGAAAATCCGCCTCTCGGCCTTCACAGTCATTTTTTGTGGTCCCCGCGTACTTATTCGTCCCGTTAGACAAGCCGACAAACGCTTCGCAGCAAGCGGTGTGTCTTTCGCCAAGATAAGGGTGCCGGTCGCACCCGGCGCTGCTCCGACGCTCTGAGTCGAGGGGAGAAGAACAGTTCCCCGCGAGCGTGCCGCAGCGGGTAGGGAAAAACCCGCTTCGGACGCGGTGCCTTCGGTGAAGCGCTTCATGCGCAGATCAGATCGACGTCCTAGTGGATTTCACTGAACGAATAGCGGCATTTCGTTCTTGCACTCACTTTTGCTTCCATGTAATTATATTTTCCAGCGAAATAACGCGTTTCATCTATCGAAATACTTCGCGCAGTACGCATTCTCAGCTGACGCTTCGACGGTCGAATCGATAAGCCCGCACGGCGCGGTCGGCGCGTCATACCCATGAGCCCGAAAACATTCACTGAAGAGGGAACATGACGATGCAGAGCATGGATAGTCGGCTCGCAGGACGCACGGTGCTCGTGACGGGCGCGGCGCGCGGAATCGGTCGACGCATCGCACAGTACTGTGCGGCCCAAGGCGCCACCGTATGCGTCGCCGATCTGGACACTCGGGCCGCTGACGAGTGCGCTGCTTCATTGGAAGGCCGCGCGTCGGGCATTGGGCTCGATGTGCGAGACAGCGCCGCCGTCGAGCGCGCGGTGGGTCACATCGTCGACGCACACGGCAGCATCGACGTGCTGGTCAACAGCGCCGGGCTCTTGGCTCAAGGTCCGTTCGATGCGATAACCGCCGAAGCGTTCGAAGCGCTGATGGCGGTGAATGTCGGCGGCGTATTCAACTGCGCGCGGGCCGTCGTGCCCCACATGAAGCGCAGGGAGCGCGGCACGATAGTCAACATTGCCTCTGTCTCGGCGATGCGCGGCGGCGGTTCGGTTGGCAATGTCTGGTACGGCGCAAGCAAGGCGGCGGTGATCGCCATCACGCAAGGCCTTGCGCGCGAGCTTGGGCCATTCAACGTGCGCGTCAATGCCGTCGCGCCTGCACTCGTCGAGACAGATATGGTGCGAGACGCGCTGACGCCGGAGGTGAAGGCCCGCGCGCTCACGCGCTTTCCGCTCGGGCGGCTCGCGACGGTCGACGATGTCGCGAACGCCGCGATCTTTCTCGCCTCGGACGCAGCCGCCTTCATCACGGGCGAAACGCTCGCGGTAGACGGTGGCTTCCTAAAGAGCTGATCGAAGCGGGACACCCACACTGCTGTTGTGCACGTCTGCATTGGCAGGCGCAGGCAACGGGAGGCATACAGGAGGAACGATGCAGAACGATCAGCACGGCACTGCCTGGCGCGTGGCGCTTGCAAGCGTCATCGGCACAACCGTCGAATGGTACGACTTCTTTCTTTACGGCGTGATCGCAGGGATTGTGTTGAACAAGCTGTACTTCCCGACGAGCGATCCACTGGTCTCTACGATGCTCGCCTATGTGACTTTCCTCGTCGGTTTCGTGACACGGCCGCTCGGCGGCGTCATTTTCGGGCACTTCGGCGATCGCATCGGGCGCAAGAGCATGCTAGTCGTCACGCTGGTCATCATGGGTCTGGCCACCGCGGCGATCGCGTTGGTGCCCACTTACGCGCAGATCGGTATTTGGGCGCCGGTGCTCTTGCTGCTGCTTCGAGTGTTGCAAGGGTTCGGGCTGGGGGGAGAGTGGGGCGGTTCGGTGCTGATGGCGTTCGAGTACGCTCCGCCCGAGAAGCGCGGTTTGTATGCGAGCCTTCCTCAGATGGGCGTGTCCATAGGCCTGTGCGCAGCGTCGGGCTTAATTGCCCTCCTGTCGAAGACACTCACCGACACGCAATTTCTCGCCTGGGGCTGGCGCCTAGCGTTTGGCGTGTCGGTCATTCTCATCGCAATCGGATTGTGGATTCGGCTGAAGATCTTTGAAACGCCCGAATTCGAGGCCGTGAAGAAGCGCGGCGAGGCGGTGAAGATGCCGATCGCTACGCTCATGTCGCGCTTCGGGAAACAAGTCCTGCTCGGTCTTGGCATTCGTTATATCGAAGGCGTGTTCTTCAATTTGTTCGCGGTGTTCGCCATCGCCTATCTCACGCAGGAGCTGTCGCTCACACGTACCGATGCGCTCGTCGGCGTGATGGCCGCCGCGCTAGTGATGTGTCTGTTCATTCCGCTATTCGGTCGTCTTTCGGATCGTCTCGGCCGCACGCGGACATTCTTCTGGGGCACGCTGATTTGCGGGGCGTCCGCGTTTCCCGCGTTCTGGCTGATGTCGAGCCACCATACGAGCGTGCTGGCGGTGTGGATTGCAATCGTGATCCCGTTCGGTATCTTCTATGCAATGATCTACGGGCCCGAGGCCGCGTTGTTCTCGGAGCTATTCGAGCCGCAAGTGCGGTATTCGGGCATCTCGTTCGTCTATCAGTTCTCAGGCATTTTCGCGAGCGGATTGACGCCGATCATCGCGACGGTTCTCCTGAAGATGGATGGCGGACAACCTTGGCTCGTTTGTGCTTATGTTGTGTTTGCCGCCTTGGTCTCCGCCGTCTGCGTGGCTAATGTAAAGCGTTCGACTCGCGAGCCCGAGATGGTTGCGGAGTGGACGGGCACCGGCACCGGCATATAGCGTTGGGCGGCACGCCGGGCTCGGCGCGCGGCCGGCCGGCGCGTTCGAGTTCGCGCGGTTGGCTTTTCGGGCTTGTTCAGCCCGTGCGTCGCGCGCTCTTTGCGCTCGGTTTGCGATTCCGGTCGACGGCTTCATCCTTGCTTGGCGGCGCCGGCGTGAGAATCGACGCGATGGCATGCGCGGCGCGCTGGAGCGTGGGCAGATGCTTCATCGCGGAGTCGACGGTCATACGCGAAGACGGCGCGTGAATCGCAAGCGCCGCATAAACTCGCCCGGCCTGATCTGCAACAGGCACTGCGATAGCCGCGGATGCATCGAACAACTCGCTATCGTGCGTGCCCACGCCTGTTCGCCGTGTGCGCTCCAGTTCCTCCATGAGCTGCGCCATATCGGTAATCGTTTTCGCGGTATAGCGAGCAAGCGGCGCCTTGCCAAGCAGCCGATGCATCTGTTTCTCGGTCATCTGGCTAAGAAATATCTTGCCGCTCGCCGTGCAATGTAATGGCACGCGCGTGCCGGGCTCTAGATGAAGGCGCAATGGCAATGGCGTTTCGACGCGATCGGTATAAAGCACCTCGTCGCCGTCGAGCATGGTGAGGTTGCAGGTCTCGCCGATTTCATCGGTCACTTCCTGCAAAACCGCATGACATTGCGCGCGAAGCGTCGAGTGCTGCATCGTGTCGATCGCGAGTTTCGACATGCGGGCGCCCACGAGGTAACGCTTGCTGAGCGGTTCTCGCTGCAGCAAATCCGCCTCGTGAAGCATGGCCAGAATCCGGTAGACGGTGGGCTTCGGCAGATTGCAACCGTGCGTGACGTCGTCCAAAGACACGGGGACGCCGGCTTTCACGACATATTCAAGGACGGAAAAGGCCCGCAGGGCCGTGGATTCCGATTTCGCTTCGTCTTTGGTCGCCATGAAATCCGACGTGGAAAGTCCCGAAAAGCCGTCATTGTATGCTACGGGCCCGTCCCGTCCGCCCAGTCCGTTCGCGCGACAACGCAGTTTCATGATGGTGATGCCTCGCGCTCGCCAACGCCCTGGCCGACCGCACGCATCCCCAGCCGGGCAAGGAGCGAAAGATCGCCTTGCATCTGCGGATTGGGGGTGATCAAGAGCTTGTCGCCAAAAAAGATCGAATTGGCACCGGCGAGGAAACACAGCGCTTGGATCGCTTCGCCCATCGCCTCGCGCCCTGCCGAAAGCCGCACCATCGCGCGCGGCATCATGATGCGCGCCGCGGCGACGGTTCGCACGAACTCGAAGGCATCGATCTGCGGGTTGTCGGCGAGCGGGGTGCCCGCCACCTTGACGAGATTGTTGATCGGGACCGATTCCGGATAGGGGTCGAGGTTGGCAAGCTGGATGAGCAACCCCGCACGCTGCGCTCGTGATTCTCCAAGGCCGACGATGCCGCCGCAGCAGACCTTGATGCCCGCCGCCCTGACGCGCGAAAGCGTGTCGAGGCGATCCTCATAGCAGCGTGTCGTGATGATGTGGCCGTAAAAATCCGGGGACGTATCGAGATTGTGGTTGTAGTAATCGAGTCCCGCCTCCTTCAGTTGTTCAGCCTGACCGTCGCCGAGCATCCCGAGCGTCACGCAGGTCTCGAGGCCAAGCGCCTTGACCTCGCTCACCATCTGCATAACGGACGCAAGCTGGTGCGGCTTGGGCGAGCGCCAGGCGGCGCCCATGCAAAAGCGTGTCGCGCCGCCGTCTCTGGCGCGCTTGGCGGCTGCGACGACCGCGCTGACATCGACGAGCTTTTCCGCCTTCAGCCCCGTGTCGTAATGCGCCGATTGCGGGCAGTATGCGCAGTCTTCGGGGCACCCACCGGTTTTGATCGACAGCAGCGTGGAGAGCTGGACGACGTTGGCGTCGAAATGTTGTCGATGTGTGTTCTGCGCACGGTGAATGAGATCGGCGAACGGAAGCGCCAACAGATCCATCGCTTCCTTGATTGTCCAGTGAGTGCGATTCACGGCCGAGGACGGGCTCGCCATTGCGTGAATAGGCGATTGCTCGCACAAAGCGCGATCGGTGTCTAAGGCATCCATGTCGGTTTCCTGTCTGCTTGCATTGCGATGACGTGTGGCGGCGAACGCTTGCGTGCCGTCAGGCGTGCACGCGCAGCCCCAGTATTTCGCGCGCCTCGGCCGGGGTTGCCGGCCGTCGTTCGAAGCGCGGGCATGCATCGACGATCTTCTTGACGAGTTCGGCGTTGCTTGCAGCGAGACGCGTCTCGTCGAACCGCAAGTTGTCTTCAAGGCCGGTGCGGCAATGGCCGCCTTCCGCGAGGCACCACTGGTTGACATCCCATTGATGGCGGCCGATTCCAGCGGCGACCCAGGTCGCGCCCGGAAGCACTTCCTTCAACTCGGCGCGCAGGAAATCGAAGATCGAGCGACGCGCAGGCATGGCGTTCGGTACGCCCAGGACGAACTGCACGTGAGGCCGGTCGCTGATCAGCCCAGCCTTGGCGAGCTTCGGCGCGCTATAGAGCATCGCAAGGTCGAATACTTCGATC
>JBQCDS010000073.1:0-4670 GCA_051961035.1 Trinickia sp.
AGGGGTGATCGCTAGTTTGACGATGATGATCGCCGGCGTCGTCATGGTGCTGCTCGCGCCGGTGCTCGGGGCGACGCTCGGCTAACGGAGCGTCGAGTTTCGATCCCTGGGGGTTGCGAGGCCGTGCTGCCAAGCGCCGGTCTCACCTTCGACACGCCTAATGTGGGCGTGCATCGCACGGCCTGCGATGCAAAAATTCCTCGATGCGTCTTCGCCCTGGCTCGCTCGACGATTTTTGCTACAATCCATGCGTTTCCGAGGAGCGTTGCGACGGATCTCTCCGCCAGGCTCGGAAACTTCAACGGGACGGCAAGGCTTCGCGCGCAAGTGCAGCGCGAGCATTGCTTTCCATCGAACGGCGCTCACGTCAAATTTTTCTAGAACTCATTTAGAAAAGGAGGGCGTGATGAACGCCGCAGTTATCGATTCCAATCATCAAGATTTCATCGTTGCAGACTTGTCGCTCGCAGATTGGGGCCGCAAGGAATTGACGATCGCCGAGACCGAAATGCCGGGTCTCATGCAAATCCGCGAAGAATACCAAGCCGCGCAGCCGCTCAAGGGCGCGCGCATCGCCGGCTCGTTGCACATGACGATCCAAACGGGCGTGCTGATCGAGACGCTCAAGGCACTCGGCGCGGACGTGCGCTGGGCGTCGTGCAACATCTTCTCCACGCAGGATCACGCCGCGGCCGCCATCGCGAAAAGCGGCACGCCCGTATTTGCGTTCAAGGGCGAATCGCTCGACGAATATTGGGAGTACTCGCATCGCATCTTCGAATGGCCGAACGGCGAATTCGCGAACATGATCCTCGACGACGGCGGCGATGCGACGCTGCTGTTGATTCTCGGCTCGAAGGCGGAGAAGGATCGCTCGGTCATCGGCAAGCCGACTAACGAAGAAGAAATCGCGCTGTTCAAGTCGATCGAGCGTCATCTCGGGATCGATCCGGCGTGGTACTCCAAGCGTCTCGCGCAGATCAAAGGCGTGACGGAGGAAACGACGACGGGCGTGCACCGCCTCTATCAGATGGAAAAGGACGGACGCCTGCCGTTCCCGGCTATCAACGTCAACGATTCGGTCACGAAATCGAAGTTCGACAACTTGTACGGCTGCCGCGAATCGCTCGTCGACGGCATCAAGCGCGCGACCGACGTCATGATCGCCGGCAAGATCGCCGTCGTGGCGGGCTACGGCGATGTGGGCAAGGGCTGTGCGCAATCGCTGCGCGGGCTCGGCGCGACGGTGTGGGTCACGGAGATCGACCCGATCTGCGCGCTGCAAGCGGCGATGGAGGGCTACCGCGTCGTCACGATGGGGTACGCAGCGGATAAGGCCGACATCTTCGTGACGGCCACGGGCAACTACCACGTGATCAATCACGATCATATGAAGGCGATGCGCCACAACGCGATCGTCTGCAACATCGGGCACTTCGATTCCGAAATCGACGTGGCATCGACGCGCCAGTACACGTGGGAAAACATCAAGCCGCAAGTCGACCACATCATCTTCCCGGACGGCAAGCGCGTGATCTTGCTGGCTGAAGGCCGACTGGTGAACCTCGGCTGCGCCACGGGGCACCCGTCGTTCGTCATGTCGAACTCGTTCGCGAACCAAACGCTCGCGCAAATCGAACTGTTCACGCGCGGCGGCCAGTACGAGAACAAGGTGTACGTGTTGCCGAAGCATCTCGACGAAAAGGTCGCGCGGTTGCACTTGGCCCGCATCGGCGCCAATCTGACCGAGCTGACCGATGCGCAGGCGAGCTACATCGGCGTCGAGAAGAGCGGCCCGTTCAAGCCGAATCACTATCGCTATTGATCGCATAATCGGCGCGGTACGCCCCGCATCGCGCGAGGCGTGCCCAGTGCCGACGGGCGGGTAGCGGGACCGACGCGGCGATGCCGCCGTGGTGCCGCACTCGATCATTGCCAATCCGAGCCGCGCGGCGACGCACGGCCGATCGCAGTCGCCCTTGCCGTCAACCGTCCAACCACATTCGACCACCACGCGAAGGAACCGCCATGACCGTGCTGCTGACTTGGGTAATCAACGCCCTCGCCTTGTTGATCATCACGTACCTCGTACCCTCGATCCACATTCGCAGTTTCGGCACCGCGCTCGTCGTCGCACTCGTGCTCGGGCTCATCAACGCGCTGCTTCGGCCGGTGCTGCTGATCCTCACCCTGCCCGTCACGATCCTCACGCTCGGGTTATTCATTCTCGTCGTCAACGCCTTGTGCTTTTGGCTCGCGGCGACGCTGCTGAAAGGCTTCGAGGTATCGGGATTTTGGTCGGCGTTTTTTGGCTCGATCTTGTACAGCATCGTGTCGTGGCTGTTGTCGGCGCTTATTTTCGGCAACCGCAGCCTCGGCTGATCGCGGCTCGGCCTAGCGCGGCTCGGACAATAAAAACGGATCATGAATCCCATCGAAATCTCATTCGAATTTTTTCCGCCGAAGACGCCTGACGGCGTCGAGAAGCTGCGCGCCACGCGCGTGCAATTGGCGCTGCTCAAACCGAAGTTCGTGTCGGTGACGTTCGGGGCCGGCGGCTCGACCCAGCAGGGCACGCTCGATACGGTGCTCGACATGGCCAAGGACGGCCTCGAAGCCGCACCCCACTTGTCGTGTATCGGCTCATCGAAAGAAAGCCTGCGCGCGATTCTCGAGCGTTATCGCTCGAACGGCATCCGCCACATCGTCGCGTTGCGCGGCGATTTGCCCTCGGGCATGGGCGAAGTGGGCGAGCTTCGCTATGCCTCGGAGCTCGTCTCGTTCATCCGCGCCGAGCATGGCGATTGGTTTCGCATCGAAGTGGCGGCGTACCCCGAATATCACCCGCAGGCGCGTTCGCCCCGGCACGATCTCGAGAACTTCGCGCGCAAGGTGAAAGCGGGTGCGGATGCCGCGATCACGCAATACTTCTACAACGCGGATGCGTACCTACGCTTGGTCGACGAAGCCCGCAAGCTCGGCGTCGAAGTGCCGATCGTCCCGGGCATCATGCCGATCACCAACTATTCGCAGTTGATGCGGTTCTCGGAGATGTGCGGCGCGGAAGTGCCGCGCTGGGTCGCCAAGCGGCTCGAAAGCTACGGCGATGACCGGGAAGCGATTCGCGCTTTCGGGCTCGACGTCGTGACGCAGCTGTGCGAACGGCTCGTGAAGGAAGGCGCGCCGGGGCTGCATTTCTATACGCTCAATGCCGCCACGGCGACCAAGGCGATTTGCGAGCGGTTGGCATAAACCGACGCTCGCAGTCGCGGGTGGCGCGCGCGTGATTCGTTAGGACCGCCGACGTTCCTGCCTGCGTTGCGGATCGTCGGCAGCCTGATTTTTTGCCGAGCGCCCGGTACGCCCGAGCCGCTCGGCACCGCTAGCACCGCTCAATAACCGAGCGCTTCCCCCGCCGGCCGCCGCTCGTCGTTCGCGCCGTAGAAGTACCCCACGCGCACTTTACCTCCGACCGACGAATCATTCCCCGAACTTTGCGACGCGTCGGCCGCGAGGCCAGGCAGCCCCACTTCGACTAGTTCAGCCGCGCCCCACGGCGTTTGCTGAACCATTTTGTAGCCTTCGCTTGAAAGGATCTTCAGCGTATCGGACGATAACCCATACGGCTCGTAATAGACGACATCGGGCAGCCACTGCTCGTGAATCCGCGCGGCATCCACGGCTTCTTGCGGCTCCATGCCGTAATCGATGATATCGATTGCCGTCTCGAGCGTCGTCGTAATGATGCGCGAGCCGCCCGGCGAGCCGATGACGAGGAACACCTTGCCATCCTTCGTCACGATCGTCGGCGCCATCGACGACAGCGGCCGCTTGCCCGGTGCGATCGCATTGTTCGGCCCTTGCACGAGGCCGAACATGTTCTGCGCGCCGACCTTCGACGTGAAGTCGTCCATTTCGTCGTTGAGGAAGAAGCCCGTGCCCGGCGCCATCACCACCGCCCCAAAGCGGCCGTTGATCGTGTATGTGGTGGAGACGGCATTGCCTTCTTTGTCGACGATCGAGTAATGCGTCGTTTCTTTTTTCTCGGGTAGCGAGGCCGCGTCGGCCAGTGCCATCGACGGCGTGGCCTTGTCGGGCTGGATCGACGCGCGAATCTGCGCCGCGTAGGACTTGCTCAGCAGTTGGTCTAGCGGGTTTTTCACGAACGCGGGATCGCCAAGCTTCGTATTGCGGTCGGCGTACGCGTGGCGCATTGCCTCGGCCAGATAGTGCACGGCTTGCGCCGAGTGCCAGCCGAACCCCTTCAAATCGTAGCCTTCGACCGTGTTCAGGATCTCGCACATGGTCGTACCGCCCGAGCTCGGCGGCGGCGCGGAGATGAACTGATAGCCGTGGTAGTCGCAGGTCACGGGCGTCATCTCGGTCGCGCGATAGTTCGCGAAATCGGCTGCCGTCAGCAGGCCGCCGTTTTCCTTCGACGCCGTTTCGATGACGTGCGGAATCTTGCCTTTGTAGAACGCGTCGGGACCGTGCTTCGCGATCGCCTCCAGTGTCTTCGCCAAGTCTTTCTGCACCAGCCGGTCGCCGGGTTGCAGCGGGGTGCCGTCCTTGCGCAGGAAGATGTGGGCGATGCCCGGGTCTTGCGCGAAGCGCTTGACGGTCGTGTCGAGGATATCGGTATCGGCGCGCGTCAGCACGAATCCGTCGCG
>JBQCDS010000074.1:0-2478 GCA_051961035.1 Trinickia sp.
GCCTTCGGGGAAATCGTACAGCCCGGCAAGTTGCATCGGCGTGAACGCCTGCTGCGTCTCGCGCGCCATGATCGGACCGCCCGGGCGCCCCGTGCGCAGCCTGAAATGCGGGCGCGCTTGCGGACGATTGTCCAGGCCGAGGACGGCCGTTACGATGTCGGCGATTTCAGCCGGAATCGTGACCGGGCCCGTGCGCCCCCGGAACCGGCCCAGCGTGGGGTGTTCGTAGTGGGACAGCTCGACGCCGAACGCCGCTTGGAAATGCTCGGCCGTTCCAGACAACACGACCTTGGCCGCACCGAGATCATGCCGCTCGACAGTGAGCTGATACTCGCGCGCAAAGGCTTCGAGTTTCGCGAAGTCTTGCTCGGCGGCGCCGAAGCGTTGTGCGAAGGCTTCCCGCGAAAGCGGCTCGGCCTGCTGCCCGTGCGCGACGCGCTGGGCGAACTCCTCCAATTCGCGTGCGCCACGCCGGCGCAAGGCGACGACGACACGCATGGTTTCCTTCGGATCGATCGGCCCGATGCATGTCGAACCGTGGACGGCTGCACGCTCGCTGCCCGCGAGTCGCTGTCTGGCTTTGGTCATGTGACGCTCCTCACGCAGTGGATACGCGGAAAGCTCCGACACCCGCCCGAACGTGCAGTTCCTTGCGCCTTGCGATGCCGCCGCCAAGGCGACGAGCGCATGCTGCCGAGACATGAACGCATTCGTCGGACGACGTTCAAAGTGTAGTGCATCGCTAGCCCGGCGCGGAGACGGCAATCGCAATGTTGGCCGTTCGGCCAGGACGCGAACGCGTCGATCGGCAAGCGCGCGGCCAGCAGATATCGCCGCATCGGCATATCATTGCTCGCTCGGCGGCATGTGGCGCGAAGGCGTCGCGAACAGCGCCGTGCGTCTTCCCACCGTCAGAAATACCAGTACAAAACGAAGGAAAAAAGCGAAATGTCCCTGTCTATGTACGATGCTTCAGTACCCGTCTTCACGCGCGGGCTCACGAATCTGCGCGCCGTGCTGCAAAAGGCGCACGACCATGCGTTGACGAAACAATTCGAGCCGTCGATCCTGCTGTCGAGCCGGCTCTACGCGGACATGCATCCGCTGACGCGCCAAGTACAAATCGCATCGGATGCGGCGAAGTTTTGCATTTCGCGATTGGCGGGCGTCGAGCCGCCAAAATTCGAAGACGTCGAAACGACGTTCGACGAGTTGTATGCGCGCATCGACAAGACGATCGACTACCTGCAAAGTTTCGACTCGACGAAATTGGAAGGCAGCGAATCGCGCACGGTCACGCTCACGGTGCGGACCGGCAAGTACGAATTGCTTGGACAGGTCTATCTACTTCACTTCGCGGTGCCCAATTTCTTCTTCCACGTGACGACCGCCTATGCGATCTTGCGTCACAACGGCGTTGAACTGGGCAAGTTCGATTACCTAGGGCGCATGGCCTAGCCGAACCGACATCCGCTGGCGACGGCGGCGGCCCGCCGCATGCGGCACCGCCGTCGCCTGCTCGCGGCGGCAAAAGGTTCAGTCGAACGAAAGGCGCAGCGCGAAGCCGATCAAGGCGGCCGAGAAAGTCCAGCGCTGCAGCGTTTGCGCGAGCGGGTACTTGCGCAGCACGTTTGAAATGCGCGCGGCACCGACGGCATAGAGCGTGTCGAACAGTGCCCCGACGATGACCAACACGATGCCCAACTCCGTCACCTGGAGCGCGACAGGGCCCGTGGCTGGCCGAATGAACTGCGGCAACAGCACCGAACAAAACAGCAGCGCCTTCGGATTCAGCAGGTTTGTGAGTAGGCCTTTAAGGAACGTCTGCCGCAGCGCGTCGCGCGCGGCACCCGACGCCGGGTTCGCATCGCTTGACTGCACCGCGAAGACGGGCGAGCGAAAAATCTGAATCGCGATATATCCCAGGTAGGCCGCGCCGCCGTAGCGGACGATTTCATAGAGCCACGGAGCCGTTTTGAGCAGCGCGGCCACGCCACATGCGGACAGCGTGACGTGCGTCGCCCGAGACACCGCGAGACCAGCCGCCGCCGTCAGCCCCCGGCGTGGGCCTTGAGCGATGCTCGTTTGCAGGATCAACGCCATGTCGGGGCCGGGAATCGCGTACACGACGATAAGCGCGACGATGAAGGCAATGAGCAAATCGGCGGAGACCACGGCGGCACCTCTTTATCACTTCGTGTTTTCGGAAGTGATATTTTGCCGCTCCATATCGAGCGATATTCGGCTATTTCAAGCCGCGAATAGCATAATAGTGGAGGATTTCCCTTCGTTCTGCGCATACGATGCGGCATTCCCCCAGCGAATGGCTACCGGGCGCCCTGCCCTCTGGGCGCCCGTCGCTTCCAACCGTAAGCGGCCGCCGCGCAACGGTCAAATGGCCATGACGGTCACGGATTTCGACACGAGATACGGTTCCAGCGCTTCGGGCCCACCCTCCGAACCGTAGCCCGAATCCTT
>JBQCDS010000075.1:0-9818 GCA_051961035.1 Trinickia sp.
TTGGGGTTGGATACTGCTGGTGGCCTGGGGCGGAATCGAACCACCGACACGCGGATTTTCAATCCGCTGCTCTACCAACTGAGCTACCGGGCCACGAAGAAGCGAGAGTATAGCAAGGAGATTCGCACCGCTCAAGCACTTTTTGCTCGACGGGCTCATCGAGCACGCGGCGAAAAGCAGCGCATCACTACTCTCCTTTGTTCTTGCTGAGATCGACGCCGAGCTGCTTGAGCTTGCGATAAAGGTGCGTGCGCTCGAGGCCCGTCTTTTCCGCCACGCGCGTCATGCTGCCGTTCTCGCGCGCCAGGTGGTACTCGAAGTAGGCGCGCTCGAATGCATCGCGTGCATCGCGCAAGGGGATGTCGAACGAAATCGACGCCGCTTGCGTGATCGCGGGGCTCGGCGCCACGGCATCGGTCACGAGCATCGGCAAGGCGACAGCGGCCGCAACCGTCGTCGCGTTGACCGGCGGCGCCGCCTTCATCGTGGCTGTGCCAGCGACGGGAGCGGCGGCGCTGCCCCGCGCCAGCCCTTGCTCGACCGCCTTCAGCAGCTTTTGCAAGGCGATCGGCTTTTCCAAGAAATTGAGCGCGCCGATTTTCGTTGCTTCGACGGCGGTGTCGATCGTCGCGTGCCCCGACATCATGATGACCGGCATCGTCAGTAGCCCTTGCGCGCCCCATTCCTTGAGCAGCGTCACGCCGTCGGTATCGGGCATCCAGATGTCGAGCAGCACGAGATCGGGTGCCTGACGCAGCCGGTAATCGCGCGCGTGCTGCGCGTTCTCCGCCACCTCCACGGCATGTCCCTCGTCGCTCAGGATTTCCGAGAGCAGCTCCCGGATGCCCATTTCGTCGTCTACCACCAGGATGGTTGCCATTTATGCTGCCCTTGTCTACGCTATTGCTCTTGTCGTCCCCGCTGCTCCGCTACCATTCGAGGCCGGGCCTCGCGCGGGTGCGGCGTCGTCTGCCAACTGCAGGAACAAAATCGAAATCTGCGCACCTTCGAGTGCCTCGCCTGCTTTGACGCGATTCCGAATATCGATACGTGCGCCATGTTCGTCGACGATCTTTTTGACCATGGCGAGCCCGAGCCCCGTTCCCCTGGCTTTCGTCGTCACATACGGTTCGAAGGCACGCGTAAGAATACGGGCGGGGAAGCCCGGGCCGTTGTCGGACACCGTCAGGCGAACCGCGACACGCACTTTGCCCTGGGCGTCGGGGTCGCCATATTCTACTGTCTTGGTTTCGATGAGCACACGTGGGCTCGCGATTTCGGCAACCGCATCCTGCGCGTTTTGCAGCAGATTGTGGATAACCTGACGCAGTTGCGTCGCGTCGCCACGGATCACGGGCAGCGCCGACAGCTCCGCCTTGATTGCGCTCTTGCCTTCCTCGACACCGTACAAGCTCAGCACTTCCGTTACGAGATCGTTCAATTGCAGGTTCGCCAAAACGGCCGGCGGCGTGCGTGCGTAATCGCGGAAATCGTCGACCATCTGCTTCATCGCCGCCACTTGGTTGACGATGGTCGTCGCGCCGCGCTTCAGTACTTCGGCATCGTGCGCCGAAAGTTTATCGGCAAGCTTCATCTGCAACCGCTCGGCCGAGAGTTGAATCGGCGTGAGCGGATTCTTGATTTCATGCGCGAGCCGCCGCGCCACCTCGCCCCACGCCGCCGAACGCTGCGCGGAGATGACATCGGAGATGTCATCGAAGACCACAACATAACCGGCCGTTCCCGCTTCGCCGCCGCCTTCCGCGGGCGCCGCCGCCACGAGCCGCGTACCGCGCACGAGCAATGTCAGCGGTTCGGTCTCGCCGGGAACCGACACGGACACTTGCTGTTGCCAGTGGCCGCCGTCATCGACGATGCCCTCGCTCGCCGCCTCGCGATCGGCGAATGCCTTACGAACCAGCGCCGAAAACTCCGCCAGCGCACCGATGTCTTCCAACGATGCGCCGAGCATCCCTTGGAACGGCTGCCGGAAGATTCGTTCAGCGCCGCGATTGGCCGTCGTCAAGCGAAACTGACGATCGAGCACGAACACGCCGGCCGTGAGATTGGCGAGAATGCTCTCCAGATAGGCCTTCGAATGCTCGAGCGCCACGCGGTTGCGCTCGACCGCGGCGCGCGCTTCCGACAGTTGGCGCGTCATCGCGTTGAACGATTGCGTCAAGAAGCCGAGTTCGTCACGTGACTTGATCTCGCGCTTGGGCGTGTAATCGCCCTCCGCCACTTCCTTCGTGCCCTTGGCCAGCAAGAACAAAGGCCGCGCCAGCTGATTGCCGAGCGCGAGCGCGAGCATCATGGCGATGAATGTGGCCAAGAATAGCGCGAGCGTCAGCGTGCCGATGTACATCTTGCGCAACCCGGTGCGGCCCAGCGCCTTTTCTTGGTATTCGCGGTACGCGCGCTGGACGGCATCGGCATTGCGCGCGAGCGTGGGGGAAACGGGCTGCGTCAATTCCAGGAAGCGCTCGGCCGGCTGTAGCAGCGACGCGCTCGCATCGGGCACGAGCACCACGACGCGCAGGCGCAGCGCGCCTTTCGCGCCTTTCGCACGCGGATCGCCGTCGACTTCCCCTTCGATCGAGGCGTAGCCTCGGGTGCGGGCCTGGTCGAGCATCAGCGGCGTCGGCATGTCGTCCGGCACCAGCGAAGCAAAATTGCCGGAGGTCTGCGCGATGACATGCAGATCGGGCGATGCCCCCGAGACGCTGCGCGTCGATTCGACGAGCATCGCTTCTTGCACGCCGAATTGATCTCGCATGCGCAGCAGCGTCAGCGTCGTATTCGACGGCGGCGTGCTCGCAAGCTGCTCGGCCATCACGTTCGCCTTGGTCTGCAAATCCGATAGCGAGGCGTCGAGCATCGCGCGTCCGAGGTTCAAGCCCGACGTGAGCGCGGTTTCCACGTTCACGTCGAACCACGATTCGATGCTGCGCGAAACGAACTGATACGACACCACGTAGATGATCGCGCCCGGCAACACGCCGACGAGAGCGAAGAATATCGCGAGCTTCGCGAGTAGCCGCGTGCCGAATTTGCCGGTGCGCAGCCGTGCGACGATCATCGCGACGAGCGCGAAAACGATCAGCAGGAACACCAGCGCAACGGCGATGTTGGCCGCATAGAGCCACGAGTAGTAGCGATCGAAGAATTCGGTGTTGGCACTGGCCGCCGCCAGAAGCACGAGCAGCAGCAACGCGGTGACGGCCACCGTCGAGACGATCACGCGAACGAGGATGTTTCGCACGTCCGCTTTTCGACGCACGCTATTTAGCACGTTCAGCCACCGTGAAAGTAAAGCGCTTCCAGTCGGAAGCCAGCGTCCAATCCCGATTGTTGACCGCATCGACCTGGAACGGCTTGGGCATCAGCGCGGTATCGAGTTGCATGCGCACCGAGGCCGTGTAGGTCTCCCCCGGTTGCACTTGATTGCGATCGATGACGTGCCAGGATGTCACATGCTTGATGACGGCGAGCGCGTCGGCCAGCGACGAAAAGCCCTGTTGCAGGCCACCGCTCGACACCCGGTACTCGCGCGTGAGCGGTTGAAACGACAGGCGAAGCGTTTGCGCAACGGACACCGGCTGCTCGTCGAACCAATACCAGCGCGGCCGCGTGAGCTCGAACTCGGTCGTGAAATAAAGCGGGATGCCCTTGTTGACGGCGTCTTCGAGGCTGCCGTTCAACTCGAAGTCGAAGCGCGCGTCGAGGTTCCAGCCGCCCATGCCGTCCGCTTGCAGCGACGCACGCTGCACCGCGATCGTATCGGCGCGCGCGGCCCCCGCCGTAAGCCAAACGGTCAGCCCAAAGCAGAGCAAGGCCACGAGCCGAAGCCGAAAAAAGCGTTTGCTGATCGTCACCGTTTCTGAAAGCGCGCGTAGAAAAAACCGTCGTGGTCAATGTCGGCACCGGCGTGTCCCGGCTCGGCGGTGGCGTGGGTCGGCAGCAGTTGCCCAGGCGCGCCCAATCGTACCGCATCTTCGTGCGCGCTTTCAAACCAGCGCGCCTGCTCCTCGCCCTCTTCGGGGAAGATCGAACAGGTCACGTAGAGCAATTCGCCCCCCGGCGCGAGAAGCGGCCACAACGCGTCGAGAATGCGCCGCTGCTCGCCCACGAGCGCGGGGATGTCGCTCGGGCGCCGCAACCAGCGCACGTCCGGATGGCGCCGCACGATGCCCGATGCGGAGCAAGGGACGTCCGCAACGATGCGATCGAAAAGCCGACCGTCGTGCCACGCTGCGGGCACACCGGCATCGCCGACGGTCACCGTCGCCTTCAAGCCGAGCCGCGCGAGGTTTTCGTCGATGCGCACCGCGCGAGCGGGATCGGACTCCAGCGCCACCAATTCGACGTCGGCCAGCTCGAGCACGTGGCCAGTCTTGCCGCCCGGCGCCGCGCACGCATCCAGCACACGCATGCCGTCACGTGCGCCGAGTTGCTCGGCCGCCCGCTGCGCGCCGGCATCCTGCACCGATACGACGCCTTGCGCGAAGCCCGGAATGCGATCGACCGGCAGCGGCGACGCGAGCCTGACCGCATGCGGCCCGATCGCGGCGGCCGCTATGCCGTTTGCCGCGAGCGTTTGCAGATACTCGGCCACGGTGGTGCGACGTGCATTGACGCGCAATGTCAGCGGCCCCGCCGTGTTGCCGGCTGCGAGCACGCGCTGCCAAGCGTCGGGCCAGGCGCGCCGCACCGCATCGATCCACCACACCGGGTAGTTCCAGGCTGCGATCAAGTTTGCTTGCGCCTTTTGCAGCCACGTATCCCGCTCGCGCAGAAAGTTGCGCAAGACAGCGTTGACGAGCCCTTTGGCGAATGCGCATTCCCGGCGAGCGCCGATGGCGGTGACCGCCTGATCGACGACCGTAAAGGGCGTGTAGGCGGCCGTCGATGCTTCGTCGAGCAGCAGGGCCAGCGCGCAGGCCAGGACATCGCCAACGTGCGGGGGCGGCGTCGTGCGCACGAGCTGAGCGACGAGCCAGTCGGCGATGCCGAGCCTGCGCAGCGTGCGATAAGCGATGTCTTGAATGGCGCCGCGTGCGAGCCCCGCCGCTGCGGGGGCCTGAGCCTGCACGGCGGCGAGCGCGGCCGGCAGCGCAGTGCCTGAGCGCACCGTGCCGACGGCGAGCGCCGCGCTATCGAGTGCGAAGCCAAGCGAATCGGGTGCGAGGCGCAACGGGCGCAATGTCGCTGCGCCGGCTTTGCGCGCCATGGAACGGGTGGAAGCGGATCGAGTCATCGAGAGAGCGAAGGCCGCGCGAATTACGGCATCGTCGCGCGAAGGGAACGCGACATTGTAACGCGCGCGCCTTGCCGTCACGCCGTTGACGCCCTGCCTCCTTTCACGGCCGCCCGCAGGTCCCGCGTGAGTTCAGTCGTAGCGCCCGGTGCGTGCCATCTCCATCAGGCGTGCGATGCGCTCCTCGGTGGCAGGGTGAGTGGAGAACAAGTTCGCCACGGCGCCGCCCGACAAGGGATTGAGGATCATCATCTGCGCGGTGGTCGGGTGCGCCTCGGCTGCGGCGAACGGAATGCCGGCCGCGTAACGGTGAATCTTGTCGAGTGCGGAAGCGAGTGCCTGCGGATCGCCCGACATCTGCGCGCCGCCGCGATCGGCCTCGAATTCACGCGCACGCGAAATCGCCATTTGAATCATCGCGGCCGCGATCGGCGCCAGCAGCGCCACCGCAATGCCGGCGATTGGATTCGCCGGACGTCCTTCCTCGTCGCGCCCGCCGAAGAACATCGCGAAATTGGCGAGCGCCGAAATCGCGCCAGCCATCGTGGCCGAAATCGTCGAGATCAAGATATCCCGGTGCTTCACGTGCGATAGTTCGTGCGCCATGACGCCGCGCATCTCCCGCTCGGACAGCACGCGCAAGATGCCCGTGGTGGCGGCAACCGCCGCGTGCTCGGGGTTGCGGCCCGTTGCGAAGGCGTTGGGGGCGTTCTCGTTGATGAGATAGACGCGCGGCATGGGCAAACCGCCGCGCGTCGCGAGTTCGCGCACCATCCGATAGAACTGCGGCGCGCTCGTCTCGTCCACTTCCTGCGCGTTGTACATGCGCAGGACCAGTTTGTCGGAGAACCAGTACGAGAAGAAGTTCATCGCCAATGCGATGACGAGCGCGAACATCATGCCGCGCGAGCCACCGATCATCCCACCGATCACGACGAACAGGGCCGTGATCGCGGCCATCAGCATCGCGGTTTTGACCCAATTGAACATGTGTGCTCCTTTTTCGTTTGCGCCGCGGCGACGTGCCCGACCGTGGGCCGCCCTTGGCGTCGCCCCTTTATTGTAAGCGAATTGTCAGGAACGGGCACGCGACCGGCGGCACGAGAACGAAAAAACGCGAAAACGAAAATACGATCAGCGCTGCGTGGCGGTCGCGAGCTTC
Organism: Trinickia sp.; assembly: GCA_051961035.1. Taxonomy (GTDB): domain Bacteria; phylum Pseudomonadota; class Gammaproteobacteria; order Burkholderiales; family Burkholderiaceae; genus Trinickia. The sequence goes on from JBQCDS010000075.1 coordinate 6,420, forward strand.
AGCCCGAGGCCGACGAAGGCGCTGCCGACCACGCGATCGAGCCACTTCTTGACCACGGGCTTGCCGCCGAGACGGCGCGTAACGCTGCTCGCCACCCATACGAGAAAGACGCACCAGACGACGCTCATCGCGACGAAAACCCCGCCCAGCGTGAGGAAAGCCAGCGCTTTATGTTGGCTTTCGCTCGATACGAACTGCGGAAAGAACGAGACGAAGAAGAGCACGACCTTCGGGTTGAGCACGTTCGTCCAAAAGCCTTGCATGAAAAGCTGCTTGAGGGAGCGGGCAGTCTGTTCGGCACCCGCGCTCGCGCCTTCGCCGCCCTGCGTGGCGGCCGATTTGGCCGGCGACGCGAATGCGAGACGCACGCCCAGATAGATCAAGTAAATCGCACCTGCGAACTTGATGACCGTGAATGCCGGGGCGGATGCCGCGAGGAGCGCCGTGAGGCCGAATGCGCAGGCGATCGAATGGACGCAGCAGCCCGTGCAAATGCCCAGTGCCGACATGAGCCCCGCGCTACGCCCCTGGGCCACGCTGCGCCCGACGATGTAAGCGGTATCGGGCCCCGGCGTGACGTTGAGCAGGAAAACAGCCGCGATGAAAAACGGAAAGTGGACGATGCCGAACATGCTCGAATGCTCCTGAACCGGTACTGAATGCTGCGTTCCATGAAGAACTCACGGCGGGCAGCGGCTGCGCGCCCGCGACGTCGTGCGGCCGCCGGCGCTCAGAGCGCGTCAGGCAGACGAAGACGTTGGCCCGCGCCAAGTGGGGTGCCGACCAAGAATTCACGTGCGGGCAGGCGCTTGCCGCCGGGCTTTTGCAACTGCGTGAGCCGCAACGCGCCATCGCCGCAAGCGACAACGACGCCCTCGGGCGAAACCGCGACGATCGTTCCCGGCTCCGCCTTGGCGGTGGCGCTCGCTTGCGGAACGGCCTCGGCGGACCAGACTTTCAGCGCCGTACCGTTCTCGAGCGTTGCAACGCCCCCCGGGAACGGATCGAATGCGCGAACCTGCCGCTCGAGCGCCCCGGCGGGCGAGCGCCAGTCGAGCGCCGCTTCGTGTTTGTCGATCTTCCGAGCGTAGCTGACACCGTCGCCGGGCTGCGGCGTCGCGGCCAGCGCGCCTGTGCGCTCGAGCGTCGCCAGTGCATCGACGATGAGCCGCGCGCCTTGCGCCGCGAGTTTGTCGTGCAGCGTGGCCGTGGTGTCGCGCGGATCGATCGGCGTGCGCGCCACCTCGATCATCGCCCCCGTGTCGAGCCCGGCATCCATCTGCATCAGCGTGATACCCGTCTCGGCGTCCCCCGATTCGAGCGCGCGATGGATCGGCGCGGCGCCGCGCCATCGCGGCAAGAGCGACGCATGAATATTGATGCAGCCGTGCGGCGCTATATCGAGCACTTCCTGCGGCAGCAGCAACCCGTAGGCGGCGACCACCATCACGTCGTGCGGCGTCTCGCGCAGCAGATCGATGGCGGCGGCGGCCTCGACGGGGAACTTGCCCGTGCGGCGCAGCGAGGGCGGTTGAGCAACCGCGAGCCCATGGTCGAGCGCATATCGCTACACGGCGCTCGCTTGCAGCTTCATGCCTCGCCCGGCCGGCCGGTCCGGCTGCGTCAAGACGAGCGGCACCGGAAAGCCGGCTTCGTGGATCGCGGCGAGCGCGCTCGCGGCGAACTCCGGCGTCCCGGCGAAAACAACGCGCAGCGTGTGGGTCATGGGTCGAGCGAAAACGGCGAATTGGAGATACGCGTCACATCGCGTGCGCGAGCTTCTTCATCTTGGTCTTGATGCGCGTCTGCTTGAGCGGCGACAAATATTCGACGAAGACACGGCCCATCAAATGATCCATTTCGTGCTGGATGCACACGGCCATCAGCCCTTCGCAATCGAGCTCGAAGGGCTCGCCCTTTTCGTCTAGCGCACGCACGCGCACGCGCTCGGCCCGCTCGACTTCATCGTAGACGCCCGGCACGGACAAACAGCCTTCCTCGTGCACCTGACGCTCGTCGCTGGACCAGACGATTTCGGGGTTGATGAACGCACGCAGTTGGTCGTGCGTTTCCGACACGTCGATCACGATGACGCGCTCGTGCACGTCCACCTGCGTCGCGGCCAAGCCCACGCCGGGCGCTGCATACATCGTTTCGGCCATGTCGGCGACGAGCTTGCGAATGCGCTCGTCCACCTGCGCGACCGGTTTTGCGATCTTGTGCAGGCGTTTGTCTGGGTAATTGAGGATGCTCAGTAAAGCCATGGTGTCAAAAGTCGTTGCGGATGCAGCGATGAAGCGCATCGTCGATTCGAAGGCCCGCTAGCCGTTCGGCTGGCTGGCGCGGCCCTCGCCGGTTATCGAAGATACGCCTTACCGCGCGCGCCGTCAGGCCGCATTGTGCGACCGCGAGCGCGTGCCTTTAGCTGCGTTCTGGAGTATTTCGGATGGTGAAAATTTTAGCACGGCGCCTGCGGGTTCGCTGGCGGCCGAACGAAGGCGAGGAGCGATGCGCGCACGCTCGATGACAGCCGAAAGGCTCAGCGCATGGCTCGCGCTCACGCGGGGTCCCGGGCTTGCGCCGGCCACCATACGGTTGCTGGTGTCGGCGTTCGGCGATGTTCAGGCATTGCTCGCCCAGCCACCGCACGAACTCGCCTCACCGGCCGGGCACGACATCGCGCAGGCTGTGGCGGCGGCGGCGCGCGCGGATGTCGGCGAGCAAGTGGAACGCACGCTCGCGTGGTGCGCGCTGCCCGGCAACGCGCTCGTCGCGCTTGACGATCCCGCTTATCCCGGCGCGCTCTTGACCATGCACGATCCGCCGCCGCTGCTTTACGTGAGCGGCCAGCTCGAATGCCTGCACGCCCCGGGTGTGGCGATCGTCGGCAGCCGCAATGCGACGCCGCAAGGGCTGGACGACGCGGCCCGCTTCGCGCGCGAGCTCGCCGGGTCGGGCCTCGTGGTCGTCTCCGGCCTGGCGCTCGGCGTCGATTGCGCGGCCCATCGCGGCGCGCTGGAGGCCGGCGGCGTGACCGTGGCCGTCGTGGGCACGGGCGCCGATATCGTCTATCCGGCCAAACATCGCGCGCTCGCCCACGACATCACGGCACGCGGCGCGCTCGTCTCGGAATGGCCGCTTGGAACCCCCGCCAAACCGCCCCACTTCCCTCAGCGCAATCGGCTGATTGCCGGGATGACGAAAGGCGTGCTCGTCGTCGAAGCAGCGCTTCGTTCGGGCTCGTTGATCACCGCGCGGCTCGCAAACGAGATGGGCCGCGATGTCTTTGCGATTCCGGGGTCGATCCACGCGCCGCTGTCGCGCGGGTGTCACCAATTGATCAAGGACGGCGCCATGCTGACCGAAACCCCAGAGGACGTGCTGGACGGGCTCGGCCTG
>JBQCDS010000076.1:0-6263 GCA_051961035.1 Trinickia sp.
AATGCGGTTTCAAGTAAAAGCGCGAGCTGTAGTAGCCCGGGCGTCCCTCGACCTCTTCGACGACGACCGATGCATCGGCGAGCGGCTTGGACGCTTTCGTCGCTTCCGACGAATGGCTCGGCATGCCGTCGACGTAGGTCATCACCCATTGATAGAGCCAGCGCTGCATGTCGTCGCGGCTCTTGAACGAGCCGATCTTGTCGCGCGCGATGCACTTCAAGTAATGCGCAAAGCGGCTGCATGCGAAGAGGTACGGCAAGCGAGCGGCCAAGGCCGCGTTCGACGTCGCCTCCGGGTCGTCGTACTCGGCGCTCTTGTGCAACGACTGCGCGCCGATGAACGCCGCCATCCCCGAGTGCTTCATATGCACGAGCGGCAAGAAGCCCGCCTTCGAAAGCTCCGCCTCGCGCCGGTCGCTGATGCCGATTTCCGTCGGGCACTTCGCGTCGATGCCGCCGTCGTCGGTCGGAAAAACATGGACGGGCAACTCCCGAACGGCGCCGCCCGATTCGACCCCGCGAATCCGCGAGCACCAGCCGTAGTCCTTGAACGAACGGTTGATGTTCGCAGCCATCGCATACGCCGCGTTCGCCCACGTGTAGCGGCTGCTGTCGCCCTCGCCCGTATCCTCCTCGAACGCGAACGCGTCGACGGGATTGCTCGATGCGCCGTAAGGTGCGCGCGCCAAGAAGCGCGGCAACGCAAGCCCGATGTAACGCGAATCGTCCGATTCGCGCAGCGCGCGCCATGCCGCATGCTCAGGCGTTTGAAAGAGCTTGGCGATGTCGCGCGGATTTGCTAGCTCCTGCCATGACTCCATCAGCATGACGGCCGGCGAAGCGCCGGCGATGAACGGCGCATGTGCAGCCGCGCAGATCTTCGCCATCTGCGCGAGCAGATCGACGTCGGGCCCGCTGTTGTCGAAATAGTAATCGGCGACGAGCGCACCGAACGGATGCCCTCCAAACTGCCCGTACTCTTCCTCGTACAGCTTTTTGAACAGCGGGCTCTGATCCCACGCCGAGCCCTTGTACTTCTTCAACGTTTTGTAGAGCTCGGCCTTCGAAATGTTCATGACACGCAGCTTCAGTTGCTCGTCCGTCTCGGTGTTGCCGACGAGATAATGCAAACCGCGCCAAGCGCTTTCCACGCGCTGGAACGCCGCGCAATGCAAGATCTCGTTGATCTGGCCGGTGAGCTTGCGATCGATCGCGGCAATGAGCGCCTCCACCGTGCCGATCGTATCGGCGCTGATGCATGCCGTATCCTCGAGCGCCCGCTCGGCGAGCGTGCGCACCGCATGCTCGACGGCCTCGTGCGCTTTCTCGGTTCGGGGTTTGAACGCCTTGTCGAGCAGGCGGCCGAAATCGTCGGCAGGAGCGGAATCGGCGGCAACGGCACTGCTCGCCGCCGTCTGTGCCGCCGTCTGTGCCGCCGTTTGTGCCTCGATTTTTGCCTCCATTGCAGGGCTGACCTCTGACATCGTGAGTATCCTCAATGCGGTGAGTTAAGCGCCGGCCCGCACGCCGTCATCGGGTGCGTCGGCTACCGTTTCGCCATCCGTGTGGCCGGCGTTCGGGGCTGACGAAAGCGTGCGCATCAGCGCGGGATCGGCGAGCAGTTGCGCGACCAAGGCCTCGGCGTCCACCTTTCCGTCCATGTACGTCAGCAGATTCGCGAGGTGCGCGCGCGCCTCGAGCAGGCGGTTGAGCGGTTCGACGCGCCGCGCCAGCGCGGCCGGCGAAAAGTCGTCCATCGATTCGAATGTCAAGTCGATGCCGAGCTGGCCCTGCCCCGTCAACGTGTTCGGCACCATGGCCGCCACACGCGGCTTCATCGCCTTCAACCGTTCGTCGAAGTTCTCGCTGTCGATCTCGAGAAACTGCCGCTCCGATACGGGTAACTGGGGCTGCGTCGATTGGCCCGATAGATCGGCCATTACACCCATAACGAACGGCAGGCTGACCTTTTTGTTCGCACCGCATACCTCCACGTCGTATTCGATCTGCACGCGCGGCGCGCGCGTACGGCCCAAGAACTTTTGGCTGCTTTCGCTACTCATGCAAACGACCTCCTTGTGGGTTCGCTCATACAAAAAAACGGCGCGATGCTCATTGCTCAGCGGAGCCGGCCCAGTGCGCGACTTGGTCGCTGCCAGCCGGCGCCAAGTCGGCCACGAGCTCGCCAAAACGCATGCCTACCAGCTTGCGCGCGCGATGCAGCAGAATCGGAACCGGACTCGACGGCTCGGCTCGCGCGTAGTAATCACATAGGCGATCCAACAAGCAAATCACGTCATCGCGGCAGGCGATTCGGTCGGGGGGAATGGCCGCGGCGGCCGCGACGGCGGCGGGGGCGGCCGGTGCCAGCGCGTCGCGCGCATGCACGGCGAGCGCCGGGTGTCGTTCGCGTTGCGAATGCACGGCTCGACTCGCGCGGGAAAGCGCCTGCTCGAGCGCCTTCAGGCTCACCGAGCGCTGGTGACCGATGCGCTCGTTCAGCTGGGCGTCGATGCGCTCGAGCGACGACACGGCGTGCGCGAGCGCGTCGTCCACGGCGGTCACGTCTTCGATTTCGGCATCGGCGAACGTGGCGTCGATGGCGGCTCGATCGAGCGCCGGCGCATCCTCGCCAGCCTCGCCCGCTGCCCGCTCGATATCGCCTAGGCCAACGCGGCCATGGCGCGGCGAAGCGATGAGCGGCGCCGATCTCAATTCGCGTAGGAATCCGGCTTTGTCGTCGAGCGCAAGCAACGTATTGAGGCGCGCGGTGGGATCGCGATCGTCGTCGGCGTCCAGTTGCGGATGGACGTCATCCCAGTACCGCGAGATCAGCCCTTCGATCAATGCAAGACCGTCGGCGATCGCCGCCGCGCCATGCAAAGAAACGATCGCTCGCGTCAACCACACCGCCAATCGCAAGTCGCGGCTCTCGGCCATCAGTTCGAGCGTCGCCGCCTTCACGTGCCGCCAATCGGGTTCGGTCGCCGCGAGATGCATGCTGCCGTACTGCACGTCGGGGCGTCCCTCGAGCGCGCGTGCCGCCTCGAGGTAGGCGGGCGAATATTCCAGGTCCGACCCGCACGGCGATTCGGGGCGAACGGGTTGCAGCAGCGGCGAGACGTCGATGAAGGTCATGTGAAGTCGGTGCATCGAGAAATCGAAGCGCGTCGTGAACGCATCAAGCTTCGAACAACGACTCGATTGTTGGCGCTTTTGCGCGCGCGCTCCTCGTGAAAATTCTCAGAGTTCGCCAGCGCATGCGCTTTTTTCATCGACGACAGACCGAAAGCGGCATCGAGGTCGACGCCGCGCCGCATCCCGCTATGCGACGAGGCTCAGATACCGGTCCTCCACCCACGCGCTGCGCATCGCGGCACTTTGCTGCGCGAGCAGTTGCGCTTGCGCGGCGGCGTCGCTCGGCCCGGCAAGCGCCGCCACGAGTTGCTGCGGATAGTTGAAACCCGCCTCCTTTAGGATTCGGTCAGTCAAGTACACGGCGGCGCCTCGGTTTGCGTAGGCCTGCGGCGCCGGCACTTTGCCCAGCCCCGTCATCGCGCAGATCATCTGATACGCGAGCTTGCGTTCGATCTCAACCTCGCGCAGCCCCGCTTCGCTGAGATAGCGCATGCCGTCGTCCAGTACGTAGATTTTCTTTGCCGTTTCGGCCACCCCATGCGCACGGCCGCGCGGCGAAAGCGCTTGGAAGTCGATGTCGCCCTCGAGCATGAACTTCCACGGATCGGCTTGCGCCACGTCGATCGGAGGCATCTCGTCGAACATGCGGCGGAACGTCGCGCTGCGCTGATAGAGCCGGCCATAGAGTTCGGTGATCACTCTCGCATCGGACGCGAACTGTTCCGTCATCACCCGGTTCTGAAAGTAGAAGCCGAAGTTCCGATCGAACTTCGTTTTGAAATCGCCCCACGCGAGAAACACATCGTCTTCCGAGCCCTCGATCGCCTCGATCGCCGCGCGGGTGCGCTCGACCGTCAACCGCGACGAAACGGGCACGCCCTGAACGATCGTGTCCGCCGTGACGACGCCACGCTGCGCGTCGAGAATCTTGTCCAAATAGCGGTTTTCCGCTGCCGCCCGGCGCGCGGCATCGCTCGCGTGATAGTCGATGGTTTCGTCGCTCGGCACGTCGGACGTCGAATCGTGCCGTCGACACATGATTTGCTCGGGGATGTCGTAGCCCGCTTCGGCCAGGATCTTGTCGGTCAAGTAGACGACGGGCCCACGGTTGAGCAGATCCGACTCCGGCTTGGGATCGCGTCCGCCCGTCAGCGCATGGATCATCTCGTGCAGATATGCTTGCTCGCGGCTCGCCGTTGCCGGTCCGAGCGTGGACACGTACGGCATTGCCTCGATGTCGGCGTCGCACGGCATGTAGATGCGCTTGTGCTCGAAGTCGGTGTAGGCCTTGCGCGGTGCGCCAAGCGGTGCCGCCTCGCCTATCATGAACTCCCACTTCTTGCCGGCTTGCGCCGTTGAATTGCGCGCGCGGGCGTCGATTTGCGCATGGCGATTGAACAATCGCCGGAACGTATCGCTTGAATCGTAGACCTTTCGATAAAACGCCGGGGCGTCGAACTGCGATGAGTTGGCGGGCGGCGCCTGATGCACGAACGCGTCCGCAAAAAGTTCGTCGAAATTGCGCAGCGCCGTGTCGTTGGCCTGCTCCAGCAGCGCCGTGACACCCTTGACGGTCAGGTGCTCTTGCATATCGGCGCCGCGCTCGAGGCGCGCGTCGAGTTGCGGGTGGACTTCGTCGCGCACACGGCCTTTGCCTGTCACGCTATCTCGCTCGATCACGGGCCCGTCGCGCAGCACGCGCCTCGTTCGCCAGTCGACTTCGAAATAGTTGTCGCCCTCGCGGCTGACCGGCACGATCCGATCCTCGAGATCGAAATGCACGAGGTCGTAATCGCTCCATCGGACGAAGCGGTTCTCGCGCGCCCGCCGCGCGAACTCGCGCAACTCAATCGGCACGTTCGCATCGGGCTGACCAATGCGGACGGGATCGGCACCGACATCGATCAGGTCGGGATGCCCCGCGACATTGAACCGGGACGCGTCGATACGCCCCACCGCGCGACGCAGCTTCGGCACGATCGGGTGTGTCGCGGCCGAACGCTGACCGCCGCCGGCACCCGTCGTCACATCGAACAGGTCGATACCGAGAAACAGTAACCCGAACGCCGCGCGCGCGGCATCGCGGTGACGCACGCCCTCTTCGATGTTGTAGACCGGCCCGACGACCGGCACCGTGTTGACCCACGTTTCGAGCCCTTTGACCAACGCGCGGTGCGATTCGGTTTCGGCGGCCAGATTGCTGGCGATATCGCTCACGGTCTGCCGGACAGCATCCGGTGTCACCGCTTTCGATTGCGCGCGCAAGCGCTCCTTGGCGGCGGCCACGACCCACGGGTCGGTCAGCAAGCGCGCGTTGAACGCGGCCTCTTCGCGCTCGAGTTCTTCGCGCGGTTTGATCCACTTCGCGTTGGGCAGCGTCATCGACGAGCCGTTTAGGCCCACCCAGTCCGCGCGCTCGAGGAATTCGTCGACGATGTCGCCAAAGCCGTGTTTCGTCACATTCGGATTGTCGCCCGCGATGACATAGTGGCGCATGTCGGTGAGCGTCGGATCGTCCACGCCGGCTCGGCGCAATAGGGCATTCGCCACTTCGCGCCGATCGAACGACGGCGGGTTGCCGTATGCCAAGGTCAAGCGCTCGTTAGCGTACTCGAGCGTGACGGCGGCGCGCGCACGAGGATCGACGCCGACGAAGCGGTTCGGCGTGAGGACACCCTTCGCCTTGATGTCGCGCGCGAATGCTGCGACGGGATCGTCTTTGTCGGCGACGTCGCTCAACGCGCGGAACAGCCAGAGCAACGCTTCCGTCTGTCGCACAGGGTTCGACTTCCAACCCCCGCCGGGCCCCCAACCCGCCAGATGACGGCCGAGCCAATCGGCGGGTTTGACGTCGCCGTCAGCCATCAAGTCGAGCGCCGGATCCTTCACTTGATTTTCGTAGATCAACCGCAATTGCTCGGGCGAGATCACCTCGAAGCCGCTCGATCGGGCCAGGTGTGCGGCGAACAACAGGCGAGGATGGTACGGATAGGCGTCGCCTTCCTTCCATGCGCCGTCGCATGCCACGAAAGCCTTGACGAGCTCGGCATCGGTGCGCTGCGCAGCGGGCGCGTCGCGGCCGCCATAGCGGTCGATTCGCAACAGCGCAGTTGCCATCGAATGCTC
>JBQCDS010000077.1:0-2997 GCA_051961035.1 Trinickia sp.
CGCCCGCGATCGTCATCCATCAACTGACCGATCTGCCGCCCGGGCTCGATCCTAAATCGATGGGCGACGCGATCGCGCGCAATGCCCGTATCCGCAGCGAAGGCACGGCGAATTTGGTCGCGGCTGCGCGCGCCAGCGGGTGCGGCCGCATCATTGCGCAGAGCATCGCCTGGGCCTATGCGCCTGGCGCGCTGCCGTACGCGGAATCGCAGCCGCTCGACACCGATGCGCAAGGGGCACGCGCGGTCACTGTCGCCGGCGTCGCCGCGCTGGAGCGCTGCGTGTTGAGCCTGAACGAGTCGGGCGGCGTCGGCACCGTGCTTCGCTACGGCCAACTGTATGGCCCGTGCACCGGGCGCGATGCGCCGCAAGGCGCGAGCCCGCTGCATGTCGAGGCGGCGGCCTGGGCTGCCCTACTCGCGGCTGAACGCCCGAAAGGCGGCGCATTCAACGTCGCCGAGGACGGCGCGGAGGTCTTGAACGAGAAGGCCAAGCGCGAACTGGGCTGGCGGCCCGACATGCGCGCGCCGACGCGCGCGATGCAATGACGACGCGCGCGGCTAGGAAATCCACGAGCGCGCAAACTCTTTTCGGCAGCGCCCGCGCGCTCGGCCAGACCAGATGCACGGGCGCCGGCTCCGGCTCGAACTCGGTCAGCGCGAGCATGCAGTCGCACGAAGACGCGCAACTCGCGCAAGCGGGCGCCGCCGCTTTGAGTGAGCCGTTCGCTTGTGGCCACAACGCAGCTTGGCGCGGCGCGCAAGCGCTCAGCGATTTTCTCGTTGTGCGAGAAACGTCGGCCGGTGCCAGCGTCGCGTTCGGCTTCGGATGTATCGATGAGCACGAAATCGAAGCGTCGATCGCTCGATTGGGACGCGCGCTGCGGCGAGAGTGAACACGTCGCCCTCGAACAATCGCACTAATGCGACTTGTCTCATGAATCAGGAAAACCCCGGGGAAGATATACCGTCCGGTATACCACTTATTCAATGGGTACATGGCGTGGACGTTATAGAAGACATCGACGCTCGTACATGAACCGGAGAAACGCCGTGGGCTTTCTTAACACCTTCTCTCTGCGCAAGCAGTTGTCGTTGTTGCTGAGCTTCTTGGCACTCGCAGCCATCGCCGTCGGCTTTTGCGAATGGCGGCTAGACGTTGCGAACGAGCATGTCATGCAGGCCTATCAAAGCCGCTATCTGTCGACGAAACTCGCGAACGAGTTGCGCCGCAGCTCCGACGATCTCACTCGATTGGCGCGCACCTACGTGGTTACCGGCGACGAGAAATGGGAGCAGCAATACAACGAGATTCTCGCGATTCGTTCCGGCAAGGCGCCGCGTCCCAAGCATTACGATCGCATCTACTGGGACTTCCGCGCGGCCGATGAGCCGGTGGATGTCGGCCAAGGCGAGACGATCGCGCTGCAAGAGCTGATGAAGCGCGCCGGGTTCACGGATGAAGAGTTTTCGAAGCTGCGCGAAGCGGAGCGCAATTCGAACGACCTCGTCAAAACCGAAACGATTGCGATGAATCTCGTCAAGGGCATCACGCAAGATGCGTCGGGCAACTTCACCGTGCATGGGCAGCCCGATCTCGACAAGGCGAGAACCATGATGTTCGATGCGAACTATCACCAGTTCAAGGCGAAGATCATGCACCCGATCAACGATTTCCTGATTCTGCTCGATACCCGCACCACCGGCGCGATCGCGGACGCTCGCGCGACCGCGCACACGTGGCGGATCATTTCCGCCGTCGTCGCACTCGGCGTGCTCGCCGCCTTCGCGCTCATCCTACAGATCATGTTCAAGCGTGTGGTGGCAGGACTCGAAGTGGCCGCCTCCACCGCGGGCCGCGTCGCGTCCGGCGATCTGACCTCGCATTTCGACGTGAGTCATGTCAACCCGGCATCGAAGGACGAACTCTCTCGCGTCATGCGCTCGCTGCAAACCATGAACGACGGTCTCGTCCGGATCGTGACGGACATGCGCACCGGCACGGACGCGATCGCGACGGCTTCGGGCGAAATCACGGCCGGCAACAACGACCTGTCCGCTCGCACCGAACAGCAAGCCGCTTCGCTGCAAGAGACGGCCGCGAGCATGAGCGAGCTGACCGCCACGGTGAAGCAGAACCTCGACAACGCCCGGCAAGCGAATACGATCGGGACGAACGCCGTGGAAACGGTGGAGAAAGGTTCCGTCTCGGTCGAACAACTCGTCACCACGGTCAATGCGATCAGCACGAGTTCGGGCAAGATCGCCGACATCATTTCGCTGATCGAGGGGATCGCCTTCCAAACGAACATCCTGGCGCTCAACGCCGCCGTCGAAGCGGCCCGTGCCGGCGAGCAAGGCCGCGGCTTTGCCGTCGTGGCGAGCGAGGTGCGTTCACTCGCGCAGCGCTCGTCCTCGGCGGCCAAGGAAATCAAGGATCTCATCGAGACCTCGATCGATACTGTGCGCGATGGCGTCTCGAAGGCCGACGAGGTGGGTCAGAACATCATTGAAGTGAAGCATGCTATCCGGCGTGTCGCCGATCTCGTGGGTGAAATCACGGCGGCATCCGAGGAACAGAGCCGGGGCATCGAGCAGATCGATACGGCGGTGAGCCAGATGGATCACGTCACGCAGCAAAACGCGGCGCTCGTCGAACAAGCGGCGGCGGCCTCGAAATCGATGAGCGATCAGGCTGGCAAGTTGCGCACAGCGGCAGCCGTGTTCAAACTGCCGGGTGCGAGTGCGGTGCATGCTCTCGCCTGATCGGTAACCCCATCTTTCCTTCTCATGTAAAAGGCCCCGCGCGACGCATACGTCGCGCGGGGCCTTCGTACGTGAAAGGCCAACGCGTTAAGCGGCTTTCAGCAACCCGTGCGGATCGATGACGAACTTGCGCCCCGCGCCGCCATCGAATTGCATATAGCCTTCGGGCGCATCGTCGAGCGAAAACACCGACACGTTCACGATCTTCGCGATCGGCAGCCGATCGAACAAA
>JBQCDS010000078.1:0-3967 GCA_051961035.1 Trinickia sp.
CGAGCACGATACGTGGATGCGGCGCACGCACGCGCGCTGGCTCGATGCGTTGTTCCGCGCGCCCTGGCTCATCGTGCCGGGGCTTATCGTGCTGGCCGGTGCGGGATATGTGGCGTACCACCACGTCGGCACGGGATTTTTGCCGCGCATGGACGAGGGCGGCTTCGTGCTCGATTACCAAACGGCACCCGGCACGTCGCTTGGTGAAACGAACCGGGAGCTGCAGCAGGTCGAGGCGATTCTCAAGGACAATCCATACGTCGATACGTATTCGCGCCGAACCGGCGCAGGGCTCGGGGGCGATTTGACCGAGACGTATCAGGGCGATTTCTTCGTCCACCTCGTGGATCCGTCGAAGCGTCCCGATATCTGGAAGGTGATGGACGGCATCTCGAGCAAGGTGACGCAGCGCGTCCCAGGCATCGATTTCGACACGCACCAATTGATGAGCGACATGATCGGCGATATGGTGGGCCGCCGTCAGCCTGTCGTCGTCCAACTGAGCGCGAAAGATCCCGATACGCTCGACGCCGTCGCCAAGAAGGTGGCCGACGCAATCTCGAAGGTGCCGGGCGTGGAACCGGCGTCGGTGAACGATGGTGTCGTTCCCGCCGGCGATGCGCTCGAGATTCATGTTGACCCCACTGCCGCGGCGCTCAAGGGGATGACGCCGGCCGACATCAAGGAGCAGGTCTATCACTACCTGCACGGCGCCGTGGTCACGCGTTACCCCGGTTCGGTTCAGGATGTCGGCGTTCGTCTGTGGCTGAGCGCGCCGCACCAGCCGATCTATCGCGATACGCTGGCGGCGCTACCGATTCGCTCACCCAACGGCGCGATGTTTTCGTTGGGCACGGTGGCCACGACGCGTTTTGTTTCCGGGCAACCGCAGTTGACGCGCGACAATCTCCGGCAAATCGTGGCCGTCACGGCCCAAATCGGCGGGGCTCACGATCTCGGCTCGACCATCGCGGCGGTTCGAAGTGCGCTCGACAAGCCCGGGTTGATTCCCCCCGGTGTGACCTACACCTTTGGCGGCGCCTATAAGCAGCAGCAAATGGCGGTGCGAGGCATGATCAAGGTGTTTGCGGCGGCCGTGGCAGCGGAAATCGTCTTGCTGCTGTTCCTCTACAGGGAGATATTCGTGCCGATCGTCATCATGACGACGTCGCTTTTTTCGATCGGGGCGGTGTTTATCGGCTTGTGGGCGACCGGCGTCGAACTGAACATCACGGCGATGATGGGCATGGTGATGATCATCGGTATCGCCACCGAGATGGCGATCTTCCTCGTCTCCGAATATCAGTTGCTGCGAGAAACGATGGGCAAGCGCGAGGCGCTGCGAGAGGCTGCGCTCAATCGCCTTCGCCCGATCACGATGAGCACGCTCGCCATGATTCTCGCGCTCGTGCCGCTGGGCGCGGCGGTCAGGGGATAGGGAGACCAGATTCTGCAACCGTTGGCGTTCGCGATCATCGCAGGGGCGCTCGTTCAGTTGCCTCTGGTCCTACTGGCGATGCCTGTGATGATCGGGTTCAGCGTTCGCCGTGCCCCGGCTTCCACCTAACGAGCTGATCTGCCGATACACGGTAGCCGTGCATCGGCAAATCGGTCTCGGCGGCGAAACTCGACACGAAGGCGAATGCATCGGGGCAGGCATGGCGCAATCCGGCGTCGATCAGCAACGACTTGACGCCTTCGTGCACGACGGGGCTGGCGAAGTGTCGCCGGCCGCGTGCTGCTTGCGGCCCTCGCTCGTCGATGAAAAGCGCAACGACGTCGGCGAGACGCTCCGCCCAGTCGGAGGGCCGGAACGGGCGGTGTCGATGCGTCACGCCCACGATCAAGTAGTGTGTCTCGTCCGATGCCGGTGCGATCGAACGTTCGTTGCACTGCTGCGATCGTTGCGATAGTTCGCTTGCTTCCGGCCGTGCAGCCTTCCTCTCTTGCATCGTGCATCCCATCGAACCGAATCAGGACCACGATGGTAGGTCATGCAAGCTGACGTCTGGCTGTCGTGCGATCTCGTTGCTTATGCCTATTTTTCTGTCTCGTCGAGAAACGCGGACGTGTACGTTTTGGACAGATCCACGTTGGTGGCTTTCACGCTAGGATCGATCGTCGATAGGATGGCAAGCACCGCTCGAGGGCCGTTCACCGGCATCTTTCCGTCGATCGAAAACGTGGGCCGATAGGCTTTGAGCGCGGCTACGTAGAGGGCCTTCTTTTTCGCGTAGTAGCTGCGCGGCAAATGCTCGACGATCTGCTCCGCGTTGTGCGTGTGGATATAGCGCAGCGCTCGTACGAAAGCATGCGTAAGCTTGCGTGCTTCGTCGGGATGGTCTTGCACCCAAGCTACGCGCATATAGAGGCATCCAGCCGGATAGAGGCTGCCCAGTGCGTCGCGCGTGCCCGACTCCGTCCGCAAATCGATCAACACCTTGGCCTCGCCCTTTGACGTCAATTCCGATGCGGTGGGATCGGTCGTCATCCCGGCGACGATGCGACCGTAACGCATGGCATCGATAAACGTCGCACCCGCGTCGACCGGTACGAGACGGTAGTCGTTTCTCTGCAGTCCGAACTTTTTCGCGAAGTACTGAGTGAGAAAATCCGTCGACGATCCCAGCCCGGTTACGCCCAGCGATTTTCCCTTGAAATCGGCAGGCGTTTTGATGTCCGCCGCATGCGACGCGGCGACGAGTACGACTTCGCCGGGCGCCGACGCGAACTGCACGAGCGATTCCACCTCGGTGCCTTTGCTTTGCAAATCGATCGTGTGATCGTAAAAGCCGACGACGCCCTGGACGGCGCCCGCGATCAACTCGTCCTCCGCGTTGACGCCTGCCGGCTCGGTTACGACGTCCACGTCGAGTCCCGGTTGATCGAAGTAGCCAAGCTGCTTAGCGAGGACCGCCGGCAAGTAGATGATCTTGTCGATGCCTCCCACCATGAGCGTGATCTTGTCCTCGGCGTTGGCGGCGCGCGTTGCGCAGGATGCGCCCAGCACGAGCGCGGCCATGGCCGCTACGCGTCTAACAGGTCCCATTGTGGTCTCTCCACGTCATATTTCTTGTCACTCGTCGCGGACGGAGGCGGTGCGCGACGTCTCGAATAGTGCTCAGCTCTCATCCAACGGCAGCCGAACGATGACGCTCAGTCCGCCCGTCCGTGGCGTCGCCAGCTCGATTTGCGCGCCACATGTCTTCGCCGCTTCGCCGACAATCGCGAGGCCGAGCCCAAAGCCGTCGTTGTCCGACATGTTGCCGCGGCTAAATCGCTCGAACACGCGGGCTTTCACGGAATCCGGAATGCCGGGCCCGCTATCGTCCACGCGCAAAACGGCACCGCCGTCTTCGTCGGGCCCGACATGAACCGTCACACGCCCGCGATGCGGCGTATAACGAATCGCGTTATCGACGAGATTGAACGCGATGGCATGCACGAGCGTGGGAAAAGTCCAGATCGCGACGTCGGCACTCGTGGCGCTCAGGCCAAGATCCATCTCCTTATCGTCCGCCGGCACGGAGAGCGCGACGAGCACCTCCTGAGCGAGGTCGAGCAGACTCACCTTCTTGCGCGGAAGGTTCGCCGCGCGGCTCGATTCCGCGTGCGACAGGCTCAGCAACTGATTGATGAGATCCTTTTGTCGACGCGCGCTGGCCCGGACGGCTCGAAGCGTCTCGCTCAATTCAGGGTCTTGCGTCAGATGCGCGGCGTAATCGAGCTGCGTGCTCATAATGGCAACCGGCGTGCGCAACTGATGGGCTGCGTCGGCAATGAACCGCTTTTGAATGTTGACCTGCGCGGTCAGTCGCGTGGCGTATTGATTGATGGTATCGACGATCGGACGCAACTCGCGTTGCAGTTGCATCGTGCCGAGCGGGCTGAAGTCGTCCGTTTCGCGTGCTTGCAAGTCGCGGCGCAAATGCAGCATCGGTTTGAGCTCGAGTGTCAGGAGATCGGA
>JBQCDS010000079.1:0-5189 GCA_051961035.1 Trinickia sp.
GGTATCTCTCGTCGGAGGCGGGCGGCAGCGCCCCCGATACCACCGAAAATAACACCGCATACCACCGGCTGTCGAAGGACAAAGCCGGTCCAAAAAGGAACAAAAACCCCGCAAGACCTTGATCTAGCGGGGTTTATCGGCACACATCGGCACAAGCCGGAACATACCAGTGGTGCCCGGGACCGGACTCGAACCGGCAAGCCGTGAGGCGGCGGATTTTCGTCACACTGCATCTTTCGATGCCGACGGTGCGCGTGGCGCGCATCGTCGTTCGTGCGCTGGACTATGCCTTCGCCATTTCGTCGTCCACGAACCGTGTTCGTGTGCGCCGCGTTAGGCGCCCCCCGTCTAGTCTCTACACCTTCCGCGAAAAAGCCTTGCGGCCGCATTTTCGGGCTTGGCTCGGCGTTGCCTCGGCTGTCACTGCCGCGCTTTTCGCAGGGCAGGTGCCAGGGGGTTCGCCGAATTTGAAGGGTTCTGCACCAGCCGTTTCCGACCGGGCACTCAATTGCTTAAGTCCGCTATGTTTACCAATTTCATCACCCGGGCAGGGCGGACGCGATTCTACCACCGGTCCGGCCAAAGTTAGCGATGGCGCCGCCATTGCGATGCCCATCAACTGATGCACACCCGCATCCTCGGCTAAAATGGCGCCCCTTTCGGAAATCAGGATCGCCGATGAACAAGCCCTCGCTTTCGCTGATCGCCCTGTTCGCGGTCGCGCCGCTCCTGGCCGGCGGCTGCACGCTGTACTCGAATCCGAGCGCTTGCAAAGCGCAGATGCGCCAAGCCGTCGGTCAGGCAGCGCCGGCTGACACCCTCTCCATCTCACATGTCGGCGTCGGCATCGACGGTTCGCGTGTCGTCGTCGAAGGCACACTCACGACAACAGCGCCCACATCCACGGAGGTATCCCTGGCGAACGCATCGCAGGACGCCGCCAAGCCGATCGATAAGCCTGCCGCGGCCGAATGCACGTTCGACGGCAAGAAGCTGACGGCGCTGCGCTGGCTAGCGCCGCCCGAGCTCGCGAATCCACCGGCGTCGGCGGCCTCGAAGGGCTGATCGGACACTGCGAACCGTGCGCCGCACGGTGCTAGCATGGTCGCCATCTCCGTGACTGAGCGACAAAGGGGGGGCTATGGATGACTTTATGCGGCACCAAATCGAAGGCGTCTCGGTCGACATTCAAGTCGTGCCCGCGCATCCGAGCGGCTATGCTGCGCGCTTCCGTGTGTCGGGCGAAGCTGGCGACGAAGCCAATTGGCCGATCGTCCACGTCGCCGAAGGCCCGTTCGCGACGGCGCAGCAAGCCGAGGAAGCCGCAAAATCCGCGGCGCTCGAACACATTCTCGAACAAGGCGATTCGCCCGACCAGTGAGGCAGCGTACGCACGGCGCGCGTTCGGTCGTTGGCGGCGACGAGGCGGGCGAGGGTGTGTTTTTACACATGCCCCGCCGGGCCCGGTAAAATGCTCGGCTGATTCATTCACACACTGGCGGCGAAAGCGCAAGGATTTCCCGAACATGACCGATCTTCGTTTTACCTCGCGGTTCGCCGCTTTGATTTTGGCCGGCGGCCTCGTTGCCGGTTGCAGCACCCCGTCACCCACCCAGGTCGATTACAAGAGCGATTCGAAATCGAAGCAGGCGTCGCTCGCCGTCCCGCCGAATCTGCTCGACGAGGCCTCCGATCAACGTTCGTTGCCGCCGCAAGGCGGTGAGACGTCGGCATCCACGCTCGCGCAAGTGCAGAAAGCCGCACCGTCCGAAACCGCCGTGATGCCGCCGGTCGAAGGCATGCATATCCAGCGCGACGGCACGGAAAGCTGGCTTGTGATCGATAACCGCTCGCCCGATGAAGTATGGCCGCGCATCCGCCGTTTCTGGCAAGAGCAGGGTTTCCTGCTCGTCGTCGATCAGCGCGACAAGCACGTGCTCGAAACCGACTGGAACGAAACGCGCCCGCAGATCAACCTAGGGCTCATCCGCAACACGATCTCGAAGGCGATGGGCAATGCGTACGTAGCGGCCGAACGAAACAAGTTCCGCACGCGCTTGGAACCGGCGCCGAACGGTGGTACGTACGTATTCATTAGTCAAAAGGGAATGCGCGAAGCGCTCAGCGGCGTGAATAGCGATACCACGACCTGGGAGCCCAAGCCGAACGATCCGGCGCTCGAACTCGAATATCTGAAGCGCTTGATGGCGGGCCTGGCGCTGGCCGACGCGCGCGGCGATACAGCCGGCCCCGTGGCGGCGGATATCGCAGCCGCGCCAGCCAGCGGCACCGCTGCGGCAAACGCCGGCAAGCCCGATACGAAGGAAGCGGCGATCGCGGCCCACAATGCCGAATTCGCCGCCCAGGGGCAAACGGCTCAAGGTTCGACGAACAGCCAATACACGTCGAACGAGCTGACGCTCGACGAATCTTACGATCAAGCATGGTCGCGCGTCGGTCTTGCACTCGATCGCTCGAACTTCACGATCGACGATCGCGATCGTACGAAGGGGATCTATCAAATCCGCTACGTGGATCCCAAGGACAAGAGCTCCGACGAGCAAGGCTTCTGGAGCCAAGTCTTCCACGGGCGCAAGGAGAAAGTGGCGAAGCAATACCTCGTCAACGTGAAGGCCATCACCCAGAATCAAACGCGGGTAGCCGTCGTGGACGCTCAGGGCAATATTGAGCGTACGCAACCCGCGACGGAAATCATGTCATTGCTCGTCGATCAACTGCGCTGATCGATTCTCGACATCGCACTCAATAAGAACCCGCCGCTCTCGGCGGGTTTTTCTTTATGTGGCTCCATTAACGCGTGCGGAACGGCCCCGATGTCATCTGATGTTAGGCCATTTAGAATTTGAACGTGCGTTTTGGTTTCCCTTCGTTTCAATTTCTAATTCTTTTAATTTTTCTTTTTAAATCATAAACTTGCTCGCACGTTTTCGCATGACGTGCAGTTGCTTTCGCTCGTCGCAGGGCAGGAATGCAAGGTGGCCGGGGCAGCCTTGGTGCGATATCCAGCGGCAACTTCACGTGCGACACGCTCAAACAGATGGTTGCGCTCGCAACTAATCGCAGACTGAAACGACCCGGAAAATCGCTTGGAAAAGACACAGCTCGCGCGACTTCGCGCGAGCGACGGTGGCCCCGTCGCCTATCCTCGTAGGGCGACGGTTTTACCCGCGTTCTTAGGAACGCGGGTATTTTTTTGGAGCCGATGCTCGGCGCTCGTTAGGAGCACTAACGAATCCGGGCGGCTCGTTCAGTGACTGGCTTGCGGCACGTCCAAGATCAAGATGATGGTCCAATCCGCTTCGCCGTCATGGTGATATTGCCGTTCGGCAACGATGAACGGCTGTTGTTTGCCGGCAGGCCCGAGGAACAGGACATCGCCTTCCATCGGTAGGCATTCCACAGGCGGCAAAGCGAGAAACGCTTCTTGCGAACCGCGCGGCATCAGTTTTTCGATCTTGCGCGATGCCGCTTCGGTCCATTCGATATCCAACTGGATGTTGCTCATGCTGTCCTCTAGCGCACGCCGACGGCGCGCGGCATTGCGAAATGTTCGGGTGCGCGACTTTAGCATACCGGCCGCGACACTCAGCCCCATATGAAAAAGCCGAAGCCGGCTGGACCGGCTTCGGCTCTTCGCGCACCCACGGCTTTCGCCGCGCGGGCGATGCGATTACTCGCCCGTCGTGCCGCTCGCCGCAGCGCCGCTTGCCGCCTCGCCCTTGTGGGCCTTCGACTTCATGTGGTGGTGCATCTTGCCGTGCGACTTGTGCTTCATGTGCATCGGCTCTTGCTCTTGCGGCATCTGCTCTTGGTTCTGCTGAATCGATTGCGCCCGTTGTTCGACGTCGGCGGCTTTCGCGGGATCAGTGCTCATCGTGACACCGCCTTCGTCGGATTGCGCATAGGCGGCGCCGGCCAGCAGCGAAAGTGAAAACAAGACAGTCAGGGACGCTTTCTTCATTATTGCCTCCGTGCGAAAAGTGGATGGATCGTGGTCCAGATTCTGCCCGTCCGGCTGGACATTGCAAATTCTAGCCAGCATAAGCCCAACTACGGGATTCGTGTGTAGTAAAAGCGACGCTACGTTACGTCTCGTTACATGTCGGGACCTGGGACATTAAAACCAACCCAGAGCGCGATAAACATGGAACTGGGCAATACCGATCAGTTCATGCAATGCGACGTTGGCCGCGTAAAGGTTCGGCCGACGCGGTTTCAGACCGCACCGGGCGGTGCGGCCGCTCGATGCCACCGGCTCAGGCGCCAGCCCGAACCGGTGAAAATCCAGCAGTGCGCGCGGCATGTGATAGGCCGACGTCACGAGCATCAACGAATCGTAACGTTCAGTGCGCAAAATCCGTGCGACGTTCTCGGCGTTCTCATATGTCGTGAGGCTGGTATCTTCGAGAACGATATCGTCCCGAGCAACGTTGGCCGCCAGCAGATACGGCGCGTAGGTCTGCGCTTCCGCAAGGGAATGGTGTTCCGGGTCGCCGCCGCTAATGATGACTTGGCAATGCAAGTTCTGCTGCTTGCATTGCGCGTAGAGCGATGCCGCCGTCGCAATGCGCGCGAAGGCATCCGGCTTGGGAATGAGTACGCCATGAGGATCATGTCGCGTTCCGCCGCCGAGCAAAACGATGACCGTGCGCTGTCCGAACCGAGGCGGCGGGTAGTGCAATGCGTCGTGCTGCACCGCGGCCAAGAGCGGGGCCGTCAGCCAGCCGGCCGACAACAGCCAGAATAGGGCGATGGCTGTCACGGCAATCGCCTTCCTCGCTCGGCGCCATAGCACGAAAATCACTGAAAAAAGGACGAATAAAGTGAATATGATCAATTGAGATGCGGTAACGTATGGTTTCGGGGATCTCGCCGCGTATTGCGGTGATACATTGAACGGAACGCGGGTAGCTGCCTATTCCGTTGCGCGATCAAGCGCCCAATTATAGGCAGTACGCACATATGACGGGGCCGGTACAGCCGGTCGCCGCCCCGGCTCGGCGGTGGGTGCGCACCTGTCCCCGCCGCCGCAAGGCATACGCCGCCCTTGTGCGGCAGCCGAACTTTAAGAAAGAGTCGAGATGACCACGTATTCCAACGAAGCGGTGCTCGAAGCGCTCAGGCGAGTGCAATATCGTCAGGTCCCCTGGGCCCGGCGGCCCGGCGTA
>JBQCDS010000080.1:0-12270 GCA_051961035.1 Trinickia sp.
CGTCCCGCCGCTACCCAGCGCCGCGCCGCCCCTCGCCCGGTGGCTCGGCTTGCCGGGGCCTTCGTCCACGCCTTCGCCCGCCCTGCCAGCCATGCGCGCCGCGAGAATCTCCGCATCGGAGCCCATCGACGCCAGCATCGTCGCCGATGAAAGAACCAATTCGGTCATCGTATGGGCCGACAGGCGTTGGCGAAGCCGCGTGCAACAACTCGTCGACGCGCTCGATCGGCCTTCGTCGCTCGTCTCGATGGACGTGCTCGTCATCGAGGCGGATGTCGCCACGCTCGCCACGTTGGACGCGGCGAGCGAGCGCGCGCGCGATGCGTCGGCGGCGGATCCCCACGCGTTCGATCAGCGAATCGCCGAAGCCATCGCCGCGCACCGGCTGCGCCTACTCAATCGGCAAACGCTCGTCGGCCAAATGAACGGCCACACGACGCTCGCCATCGGCGGCGAAGCGTCGCATACGGGCGTGGCGCCGAACGAGGCGGCCGGCGAAACGCGAAACGGCAGAAGCGGCAACCCAGGCGATCGACTCGACCTCGCGGCGCGCATCGTGCCCTCCGGCGGCGCCGCCGCGACAGCCATCGCCGTGGATATCGATTTGCTGATGGCCCAACCGACAGGCCTACCCGGGCAACTATGGGCCAACACGAGCAGCGTCAAACTGGATACCGCTGTCACGCTCGAAAGCGGCGCGCCACCCAGGCTCGTCGCGAGCTATCCCGTTGCCACGGCGCGCGCCGAACAACGTGCCATCTTCATCAGCGCCAAGGCGCTGTAGGTCGGGTAGCATCGAACGAGGCATGCCACCATGGTTGAACTTCGTATTCTGACCGGCCTGCACCGCGGCGCCGCACTACCCGTCGAAGGGGACACGATCCGCATCGGAAGCGGCGCCGAGAGCGACATCGTCTTGCTCGACCCCGGTATGCCCGCCGCGGCCAGCGTCATCTACCGGTCGGGCGCATCCTGGCGCTATCGTTCGTACCGATCGACGCAGCCGCGCGGCGAAACGCTCGATGAAGCGCCGGACGGCACCGCGCTCGTCGCAGGGGCGCGCTGGTTCGCGGGGCCCGTGTTGATCGGCTGCGAGGAAGAAGGCACGCCCTGGTCCGACGCGTCCGCGCCATCGGATGCGTCACAGCGCAACGATCGGGAGAAACCGCCCAAGTCAAGGAAACGGGCATCGAGTGCGATGTTCGTCGTGCTCGTCGCGCTCGTCGGTTTAGCCGCACTGATCGCACTCATCGCCGCCGTGCTCGCGTGGCGAAGCGGGCCGCGCAACCCCGCGCCCGCCTCGGCACGCCCTGCCTCCGCCGTGAACGCTACGGCGGATACCCCGGGTGCCACCGTGCGCGTCATCACGGGAACGCTGTATCCCAATGAGGCGATCGGCCGCCCGCCTTTTACGATTCGCAGCGCAAGCAGCGGCCCCTACGGCTTCGTCGTGACCGACGACGATCACGTGCTCATTCCCGGGAGCCGTTGGCGCGCGTTCACGCTCGTCCGAATCGAGCCCGGTCGCGCCGTTTTCACGGGGCCCCACGCCGCGGAGCTGACATGGTGACACTCGGCGTCGACGCAACGCACCTTCGCCTCGCAACGAGCATCGATACGCACAGGCGCCTCGAGGCATGGGCACGCCGGGCAACCGATCGCCTCGCTCATGCGCATGCCGCGCGCTGCTACGGACGCATCGAGCAAGTCAGCGCGATGCTCGTCGCCGCCTGTCTGCCGCGTTGTGCGATCGGCGATCTGTGCGAACTCATCACGGTTGACGCGGGCAGCGAGCCGGTCCTTGCCGAAGTGATCGGCTTCGATGCGAAACGTGCGCTGCTGGCGCCGCTCGGCCCGACCGACGGTATCGGACCGAGCGCGCTGATCCGCACGCTCGGCGTGCCGCATTGTGTGGACGTCGGCCCGCACTTGCTCGGGGATGTACTCGATGGGTTCGGACGCCCGATGCGCCCCGTGCACTCAATGCATCCTCACAACGCGGCATCGGCTCATGGCTACCGGGCCCCAAGCGATTCGACGACGGTGCGCGTGCTAGCGGCCGCCCCGTGCGCCGCCTCGCGCCCTCCCATCGATCGGCGGCTCGTGACGGGCGTGCGTGCGATCGATGCCCTCCTGACGCTCGCGTGCGGCCAGCGCGTCGGGTTGTTCGCCGGTCCCGGCTGCGGCAAGACCACGCTGCTCGGAGCGCTTGCGCGGGGCATCGAAGCGGATGTCGTCGTCGTGGGGCTCGTCGGCGAGCGCGGGCGCGAATTGAACGAGTTCATAGCGCGCCTCGATCCCGAGCTCGCGCAACGGGCCGTGGTGGTATGCGCAACGTCGGACGCCTCGCCGATGGAGCGCACGCGCGCCGCGTTCACCGCGACGGCGATCGCCGAAGGGTTTTGCCATGGCGGCAAACACGTG
The DNA here is from genome assembly GCA_051961035.1 of Trinickia sp. Classification (GTDB taxonomy): domain Bacteria; phylum Pseudomonadota; class Gammaproteobacteria; order Burkholderiales; family Burkholderiaceae; genus Trinickia. The sequence continues at coordinate 2,425 of JBQCDS010000080.1, forward strand.
CTGCTGCTCATCGATTCGCTCACCCGGTTTGCGCGCGCGCAACGCGAGATTGGGCTCGCGTCGAACGAGCCGCCGGGCCGATTGGGATACCCGCCGTCGGTCTACGCGGCCCTGCCGCGCTTGATCGAACGAGCAGGCAATCGCCCGGACGGTGCCATCACCGCCATCTATACCGTGCTGACCGAGACCGAGCACGCCGATCCGATCGCGGACGAGGCCCGCTCGCTGCTCGACGCGCACATCGTTCTATCGGGCAAGCTGGCCGAGCGCGGCCAGTTCCCGGCTGTGGATGTCATCGCGAGCCTCAGTCGCCTCATGCCAGTCGTCACGCACGCAAGCCACCGATGCGATGCCGAACTCGCGCGCACCCTGTTGTCGCGTTACAGCGATCTCGAATGGCTCCTATCGCTCGGCGAATACGAACCCGGTCACGACGCGACCGCCGACGAAGCCGTTGCGCGTTACCCGGGGCTTGTCAACCTCTTGCGGCAAGACCTACGCACCCCCGCCCAATGGGAGAACACGCTTGAACAACTGCATGCCGCTGTTCGCGGAACATGAACCCGTTCGCGGAAGCCGCCGATTCGTCGCCGATGAAGCTCCGCGCTCGCACGTCCCGGCAGCCTGGCGAATGCTCTGCGCCGTATACGACGTCCGCCTGAAGCGCGCGGCCAGCCAGCTCGCCCGAGCTAAAAACAACGTCGAGCGCGCGTGCGCGGACGAGCAGCGTGCGCAAACCGCATCGGCACGGCTGCAAAATCGCGCCGATGGACAAGAAGGCGAATGGCATCGCGCTTGCCGCCACGTAGAGGCGCACGGCCGCAATATCCACGACGCGCGCGCGGCGCTCGAGCGTCTCGATACGCTGCTTGCGCATCGAGCGGAGCACATCCGCGCGTGCGTGCAAGCCACTTTGCAAGCGCGCCGCGTGTTCTGCGAGGCACAACAGCGGTCCCGCGCCATCGCTCGCAAGGAAGCGAAGTTCCGCGCGTTGCTGGAGCGTGTCGATGCGGCCGGCCGGGAGTGATGCGCGATGAACACCGGCACGACCTCGATCTACCCGCTTGCGACATGCGCCGAGTGCGCGACACCCGCGGGCGCGACCATGCCGAACGGCGCGGCCGACCGGCGCGGGTGGGCCGGCTGGTCGCGCGAGGCCGGCGCCGCATGCGTCGACGAAGCCCCCATCCATGCAGCGATCCGTCGCGGCGATGTCCCGAACGGCACGTCCTACCGCGCCACGCTGGCCATGACGGAAATTGGACCTCTCGACATGACCGTTACGCATCGATCATCCGATATCGCCATTCGATTGCATGGAGAATCGCATGCGAGCTACGTCTGGCTGACCTCCAAGCGCGCACTGCTCGAATCGCGCCTGACGCGCGCGTTGGGTACGACGGTGCGAGTCGAGGTGACTCGAGGCCAACCGAGTTGAGCGTCGAGCCGCGCGCCATGCCCAAGCGACTGCGGCCTGTTGGCCTTCGGCGAATCGACGCCATTGCGAATGTCAGGCACCGCTTAACGCGGCCGTACCGGGCGCAATGCAATCTGGCGGACGGCGCCGAAGCCGAATTGCTGATCTCCGAAGACACCTGTCCGACCAACGATCGCACTCGTGGCCTTCCGCTTTCGACGCGTTTTGGCCCGGCGGTCGCGTTCGATTACGGCGCGCTGCTGCTCGCGTGTACCGGCGTCGACATCGTGCAATCGACGCAACCTTCCACGCAGGCCGCGCTCGCATGCTACGGCTTCGCGGCGCTGGAGCCCACGCTGCGCGCTGCCCTCGGAGATCCGACCGTCAGCGACACGGCAGCAGCCGCGCTCGCGTGTGAGCCGACGTTCGCGATCCATCTGTCGGTCCGGTTGCCGTCCATCCAGCTGACGATGCGTTGGGTCATGAACGCCACCGGCCTGCACGCGTTGCTCGACAGCGAGCCGTGGCGGCCGCTTGCCTCGCCAGCCTCGGTGCCGGCGTGGTTGGCCACCACTCACACGTCGTTGCGGCTCACCGTCGGCGAGTCGACGCTACCGCTTGCCGAATGCAACGGGCTTGCATGCGGCGACATCGTTCGCGTGTCGACGTCTTCTTTCGATGTTGCCGGCCACGGCACGGTGCGCGTCGCTTCTCACCATCTACAGCTTCGCTGGCTGAATTCTCATCGCTGTTTCGAACTCGAAAACATGACCCACGCCCCCACACTTTCATCGGACAATCCCGCCGATTATCAAGACGACATCACCGGCCTCGCGACAAGCGCAACAACCCCGATCGATACTGCTGCCATCCCCGTTCGCCTGTCTTTCTCGCTCGGCACATTACGCCTGACCGTCGCCGATGTCGCCGCGCTGCGCGTCGGCTCCCTACTGGAACTCGCGCGAGGCATGCCGCCCGCGGTCACGATCGAAGCCAACGGGCTTGCAATCGGCGCGGGCGAACTCGTCGATCTGGACGGTCGGCTCGCCGTCGAAATCACGCAGTGGCCGTCCGCCGGCGTGCCGGCATCCGCCTCATGATCCTCGATCAAAACCCCGTGGCGCTGCTCGCGCTGCTCGGCCTGCTCTCTTTGTTGCCGCTCGTTGCCATCGCCACGACCTCGTACCTGAAACTGTCGATCGTCCTCGTACTGGTGCGCAACGCGATCGGGGTTCAGCAGGCGCCGACGACGCTCGCGCTCAACGCAATCGCGCTCGTCGGAACGTTGTTCGTCATGTCGCCGACGTTCTCGGCCTGCATGGCCGAAGCACGCGAAATGACGGCCATGTCGACGGCCACCTCAACGTCCACGTCGTCGTCCGGCGCCTCGCAAATCGACGCCGCCCTGAAGGTAGTCGAACCGTTGAGGCAGTTCGTGCTTCGCAACGGCCGCGCAGGCGAGCGCGAGCGCTTTCTCGAGATGGCGAGGCAGACGTGGCCGGATACCGCGCATGCCCAGGCACGCGCCGACGATTGGAGCATCGCCGTCCCCGCATTCGTCATATCGGAGTTGCAGGCGGCATTCGAGATCGGCCTGCTGATGTTCGTGCCGTTCGTCGTTGTCGACATCCTCGTATCGAACGTGCTGCTCGCCATGGGCATGCAAATGGTTCCGCCGATGATCGTCGCGCTGCCGCTCAAGCTATTGCTCTTCGTGCTCGCCGACGGTTGGGGCAAACTGCTGCACGCGCTCGTGCTGTCCTATCACGGATGAGCTCATGCCCGAATCCCTGATCTTGCTGCAGCACGCGCTCTTTTTCGCATTCAAGGTGTCGGTCGCGCTCTGCCTCGGGGCCGCGTGCGCCGGCATCGCGATTTCGCTCGTCTTGTCCGTGTTTCAGATTCAGGATCAGACGCTGCCGTTCGCGGTCAAGCTCGTTGTCGTCGGGGCGGCGGTGGCGGTCACGAGCCATGCCATCGGCGGCTATCTCATCCGGTTGATCGATCAGGCGTTCGAACTCGCCAGCGCCGCGCGGGTGTAGCCGAACCGCCATGAGCAGTCCATGATGAATCCCATCGAACTCGCCTTGCCGTTCGTGGCCGCGCTGGCGCTGTGCGCCGTTCGATGGTTACCCACGATTCTGCTGGTGCCCGTCTTCGGCGGTCATGCGCTGAGCAGCGTTGCCCGCGCCGTCGTCATGCTCGCGCTGGCGCTCCCTGCGGCGCCTGGCGTGGCGGAGGTATTCGCGCGTGCGCCGCTCGCGCCCACCGCGTGGCTGGCGTTAGCCGCCAAGGAAGCCGTGCTCGGCACCCTGCTCGCGGGCCTCGTCGCGGTTCCGTTTTGGGCGATCGAGGCGGCCGGCTGCTATCTCGACTATCAGCGCGGTGGCAACCCGCAGGCGCTCGATCCAGCGATGTCTGTCGAGACGTCGACGCTCGGAACACTAATGCAGCAAGCGCTCATCGTTTTCCTGATGCACAGCGGTGGGCTCGATGCGTTGTTGCGGATCGTCGCGACGAGCTACGCCGTTTGGCCCACGCTCGCCGAGTTACCGCCGCTCGGTCCTGATGCCTGGGCGCCGTTCGGCGCCTTGCTCGTCGCGGCGATGCGGTTCGCACTCACCCTCGCCGCCCCCTATCTGCTCGCGCTTGCCGCCATCGAAGCCTGCTTCGCCGTCCTCTCGCGCGTCAATGCGAAGTTCCCCGCTTATGTCGCGGCCTTGCCGTTCAAGAGCGTCGCCTTAATGCTCTTGATCGCGCTGACGCTGCCACGCCTGCTGACGGCGGCGAGCGAACTGGCCGGGCTGCATGCGCTCGACGCGCGGCACTCGCTCGAAGCGCGCGCGGCAGCAGGATCGATCGGCCCCGGCGCACCGGCCGGGGAGAACCTACGGCGCGAGAGGCCCTGAAGCGCAATGAGCGACAAGCCGCTGCCGCCCACCGACAAGCGTATGCGCGACGCGCGCGCCGAGGGCAACGTCGCACGCAGTGACATCTTCGCCGGCTTCGTCGCCGCCGCACTTGCTACCGAGGCCCTATTCGCGTTGGTCGACATCGGCATCGATCGCTGGCTTGCACTCCAGGCGGCTGCATTCGTGGCGCTGACGAGACCCGATCGTATCGCCGCCTGGCTGCGGCTCATGCCGTATTGCATGGCGTCGATCGCGGCCATCGTCGGCATGCTCGCGTTGCTCGCGCTCATCGCCGCTGTGTTTGCCGCTTGGGTTTGCGGCGGCCTGTCCATCACCCCCAAGGCCATCAAGCCATCGTTCAAGCGGCTCAACGCCGTTCGGCATGTCAAATCGCTTTTCGGCGCGAGAAATCTCACGGCCGTTGCGCTCGCGCTGACGACGGCGGGCGTCGTCGGCGCAACCTCGTGCTGGCTCTTGCGCGAACGGCTCGCGATCGTCGACGCCATGATCGCGTGGCAGTCCATTTCGTTCGATCTGCGCGCCGGCGTTTCAACCCTGCATGCGTTCGTTCGAGCGCTATTGGCCGCGCTGTTCGTTCCGGCCGTGTTATCCGTGATCATCGCCAAGCGCCAGCACCGCCGCAGCCTGCATATGACGCACCGCGAACTCAAGCACGAACTGAAACAAACGAGCGGCGACCCTAGCATGCGTGCCCGGCAGCGGGCCACGTTCACGGAAGCGGTGCTCGCGACGCCGCCGGTGCGCCGGGGAAGCGGCACGCGTGCCCTCATCATGAATCCAGAGCATGTCGCCGTCTTGCTGCACTATGGCGGCGACGAATCCGAACCGCCCATCGTCATCGATAAAGCCATCGACGACGACGCCATGCGCATGGCGAACGATGCCTTGCTCGAACGCGTAGCGGTGTTTCGCTTTCGTCAGTTGGCCCGCCATCTTTACCGCCATGGCGAGTTGCAGGCCGCCATTCCGGCCGACTGCTATCGGGCGGTCGCGCTCGTCTTTCGAATCGTCGAGGAAATCGAAGCGCTCACGGAGCGACCGAACACACCCATCGAAATCGACGATGTCGCGTTCGAATCGTGAATCGCAACGGGCCCGAGTGCGCACGGCTTCGCTCGCACGATACAGCGACACAGCCACATGGCTAAGTGGCTAGGCGGCCTGCTCAGGCGTTGCGGATAGCGTGAGGCTGCCGACCACCTTCACGCGTTGCGTCGACGGCAATTCACCATAGGAGAGCACATGCGTGTCGAACAGATCCTGCGCGAGCAAGTGGCGTAAGGGACGCCGCAGCGCTTGCGTCGTCAGCAACACGGGGGTGACGCGGCTACCGGCTTGCGCGGGACCCAGTGCGCGGATTTGCCGAACCAGATCTTGAGTGAGTTCCTGCTCGATCGATAGTGCCACGCCGAGCGGCGTGGGCTGCTGCGCACTCGCGAGCCGCGCCTCGAGCGAGCGCTCGAGCAAGCAAGCGTAGAGCACGCCCTCGTGGGCGAATTCGTCGCAAATCTGCGCACCAAGCGCGATGCGCACATGCTCGGTCAACGCCGTCGTTTCCTTCTCGCGCGGCGCCCAGACGACTAGCGTCTCCGCGATTTCCCGCACGTTGCGCAGCGATACGCGTTCGAGCACGAGCAGCTTCATGACTTCGGCAAAACGCGGCAGCGTCAACGCTTGGGCGAGTTCCTTCGCCGTCGCCGGCATTTCGCGCTGTAGCCAATTGAAGACCAATTGCGCTTCGTGAATACCGACGAACCGCGCCGCATGCCGTTGCAGCAACCGGCGCACGAGCGAGGAGAAATAGCCGATTGGGTCGAGCCCGGGTACCGCCACCCCTCGCGCGCCGGCCAAGCGATACGGTTCGACCCACGCGGCCCCGTCGATCAACGCGAAAGACTGCGGCACGCCATGCTCGCGCACGATGGCTTCGATATCGTCGTCAATGGACACGCAAACACGATCCCAATGGAATTGGCCCACCGCCGCCACCACTTCGTGGATCGCGATTTCGTACGCATCCGTTTCGAGCCGTTGCGCCCGATCGACTTCGATCACGGGCACGGTCATGCCGTAGCGCAAGACGAGCTCGTTGCGCACGCGCCGTACTGCCCGCGTCAGGGCTTCGAACCGCTCGGCGGGCATGCCGCGCGACAGCGACACGACGATAGGCCGAATCGGCACGATCTGGCGTACGTCGACGTCGTCGGGCACCGCGCCGCGATCGGGTGCCGGTGCGGGCGGCGCCGAGCGCGCGCGAGCAAGCGCGTCGCCACGCCGCCTGACGGCACCGACTGCGAACATCGCCACGGCCAGCAGCACGAACACCGGCCACGGCATACCGGGCACGGCCGCGAACACCGCCATGACGCAGGCCGCCAACAGCCAAGCCGCCGGCGCGCCAATCAGTTGCCGCGCGATCTGGCCGCCGACCGTCGTGGCCGGCGCCTTCGATTCCTCGCCGCCTCGCGTAATCAAGATCGCCGCCGCAATGGCGATCAGCAACGCCGGAATCTGAGCGATCAACGCATTGCCGATGGCCAAGATCGAATAGCGTTCGAGCGATTCGTCGAACGACAACCCGCGCTGGGCCATGCCCATGGCGACACCGGCCGTCAAATTCACGACCACGATCGCGAGACCGGCGATCGCGTCGCCCTTGACGAATCGCATGGCGCCGTCCATCGCGCCATGCATCCGGCTTTCTCTCGCGAGTTCCTCGCGCAGCAATTGAGCCGTCTCGGGGCGTGTGAAACCCGCGCGCAAATCCGCGTCGATCGCCATTTGCCGCCCGGGAATGGCATCGAGCGTAAAGCGGGCGCCGACTTCCGCCACCCGCTCCGCGCCCTTCGTGACGACCAGAAACTGAACGATCGCGATGATGGAGAAGACGATCAGACCAACCGCCAGATTGTCGCCGGCCACGAAACGGCCGAAGGTGTCGACGATGCCGCCCGCATCCGCGTGCAGCAAGATGGATCTGCTCGTGCTCACTTCGATGCCGAGCCGAAACAAGGTGGTGAGCAGCAGTACGACGGGGAAACTCGAAAACGACACGGCGCTGGGCAAATACAGCGCGAGCGCGATCAGCAATACGGCCGCGCCGATGTTGACGGCGATCAGCGCATCGATGACGAAGGCGGGCAACGGCAAGATCATCATCGCCATCACCAGCGCGATGAGAACGGCCGCGACCGCGTCGCCGCGCGCCCCGAGCCGCGCGAGCCAGCGCACGGCGGGCCCGCTCGATGCCTGGCGCAACCACCGAATCGGCTTGGATGCCGCCATCGACAATACTGCCTTCATAGGCTCAGCCGAGAACGAAAGAATGGTGTGAGTAACGAATCGATCGACGAAGGTTCCGCCTACGCATACGAACGTCGCAGACGCTAGAACCCGGACGGGCAGCGAAAGGTACGCAACGCCGGCAACGAGAACGGATTGACGACGCTCGATGCAGCGAGATCGAGCGCGACGTTTTTGCCGTCGAGCAGGAAAGTCAGCGTGAAACGATCGGCCGAGCGCGCCTCGAGCCGGCCCTCGTCGAGCAAGCGCAGCAGCGACCACGCCCCTTGCGCCTCGAAGCCGTGGCGACCGTCCGCGCTCGCCGGCGCATAGTCGACGCGAGCGGCGCGCTCCCCCGCGCGATCGGGCCAATCGAACGTCGTTGCGCGCGGCGGATCGTGGGCGTAATCGAGCACCTGGCCGCCCGATGCCAAGACGAAGCGCGTCAGGCCGGCGTCCATGCCGCGGGGCGTCAGGGTGAAGCGCACGTCCATCGTCTTGCCTTGTCCCGAGAAGAACGCCTCGCGGATGCGCGCCGCGCGCTCGAACTCGCGCAACGCGGAAACCGACATGCCCGGCGGCGCGACCCGTGCGCGCCAACGCCACGGGACGGTCGACGTATCGGCATACGGCTTCAAGTACGCCTGAAAGAACGTATCGAGGAGCCCGCCGGCCGCGAACAATCGGGTGAAGTCGGCGGGCGTGACTTCGCCGCTGCCGTCTGGAAAGAAGGGATATCGGCCGCTGATCGCCGCGCGGCAAAACCCGCCCACCTCGGCGCGCCATTGCTGGTCGATACGTGCGCGCTCGGCCGATTGCGCCGCCGACGCGCCGCGCTGCGCAAGCTCGCCGAGCATGTCGCCGAGCGGTGCTGGCATCGCAGCCGCGCTTTCATGGAGCCGCTCGAGCGCATCGTCGGCAGGCGCCGGCAATCCGCTCGCACGCGCGACGCCGGCCGCGCGCAGATAGACGGCCACCTCTTTCAATTGCGCCTGCACCTCGTCGATCGGGCTTTTCGCACCCGCGCCCGCGCTCGCGCCGGTCGCGAGCCGGTGCAGCGCCTCGAAATGACGATCGACGAGCGACGCCGCCTCGGAAGAAGCCTCGGCGCGTATCAGGGCCGCCGGCTTCACGGTGCCGAACCATTGGTGCACTCTGCGCGCGGCGGAATCGACGAGGCCCGGCCTGCTTGGGACAACATCGGGGTCGGTCGCCGCCGTCGCCAGCGTCGTCTCCTTCGCGGCGCGCGCGAGAAACGCGCGCAGCGGCGATTCATGGCCGGCCAGCAGCGAGACGAGCGCGGCGCCGTCGTCCGAGCGCGGCAACGGCCGCAGGCCGACATCGTCGAGCACGGCATCCCACGCCTGCACATACGCCGTGAAATATAGACGGTCAACCTCTTGCGTCAGTGTGGTCGGCCATTGCGCCCCCTGCGCATCGGCGTGCGCCTGACCCAGCACCCAGCCGTCGCGTCTTGCTTGCTCGACGGCGGCATCGCGCAACGCATAGTAGCGGCGCATGCCGGCGCGCGTATACGAGCCGGGCACGCCGTCGCTAAGAAGCGCCCCGCTCTTGCGGTACAGCGCGAGGGCCGCGCCGGGCCCTGCCATGTCGGCGACGGACAAAGCGTCCGGCATGGCCTCGTGCAAGGCCGGCATGACGACGTCGAAAACCCGCTGCGCTTGCGGCTGCGCGCGCAGGCTCGCGCGCGCTTGGGCGACCAGCTTCGCATCGAGCGGCGCGTCCGATTCAAAGACGGCCGGGTCGGCCCACGCCTCGCAGTGAGCGCGCCACGCCGCTCGCTCGCTCGAGGAAAGCCCGGTGCGCGAGGCATCGTCTTCGATCCATTCAAGCACCACGGCGCGTTCGTAATGGCGCTTACCCCCCAGCATCAAATAAGCGCGCAGCGTGTCGAAACGCGCCGACGGCGCCTGCCCCGCGTCGCGCAACGATTGCGCCATGCGTGACAGGACATACGGCTGCAGCGTCTCGCGCAGCACCGTCCGATACGCGGCGCGGCACGCGGCTTCCAAATGCGTGTCGCGCAAGCGCCAGAGGCGGCCGATCGACGGGCTGCTCGGGCCGTGCCAGGCCCCATCGCAAGGCAAGCCGCGCGCCCTATCCAGCAGCGCCAGTATCGCGCGCGCCGATCGTGGATCGATACCGGCTTGCGCGGCCTGCGCGAGCGCGGCGGCGGCAGGCGCGGTAGCGACG
>JBQCDS010000081.1:0-7649 GCA_051961035.1 Trinickia sp.
CACGGCACCGGGCGAGCGCGTACTAAAACCGACTTTCGGCTGTCGGCTGCACGAACTCGTATTTGCCGAAGGAAATGCCGCGACGCGTGCGTTGGCTGAACGCTACGTGCGACAAGCCCTCGAACAATGGGAGCCGCGAATCGATGTCGACACCGTGATGGTGACGATCGATGGCGACGAGAACGCCAGTATGCTGGTGAATGTCGAGTACGTGGTACGAGAGTCGAACAGTCCCGACAATATCGTGTTCCCATTCGTGCCGTTAGCGGCAAAGTGAGTCCGCAGCGATGAGCACGGTTCAGATCGACTCCCGCATCGCACAAGATTTTTTCGGCAATGCGATCAGGCTCGCCAAGATCTATTGTCCAGGGTGGAACCTACCCGACGATTGGCCCGTCACCGGGGAAGTGCCGTTGCCTTCGGCCGCACAAATCGGATCGGATCCCGGGCTCATCTTGCTCAAGATGTTTTCTCACTTGGCCGCGTATCTTGCGGACATCGAGAATGCGCTGCCCATGCATTGGCAGTTGGCTTTCTATCAATTTCTCTGTGCTAGCCCTTGCAGCGCGTTGCCCGCTTTTGCTCCGCTTACGTTCGCATTGGCCGATGGGCAATTGCCGCAGATCGTTCCGAGCGGAACGGCCGTCCTCGATAGCGCCACGCAATCGCTGCGCTTCAAGACGTACGACGATTTGTGCGTCGTTTCGGCGACCTTGAGTGCAGCCTTATGGCTCTCGCCGCGGTTCGACTCTTACATCGACTGCATGGCGGCATGGAGCGGCGGTGGCGATCCCCCGGTGCTGTTCGGCAATGGACGCGAGGGCTACGAGATGCCCTTGACGCACTGGATGATGATCGGCGATCCGGCGTTATTCAAATACGATCCTGCAATCGCAAGGATCCAAATCACACTGACCGGTTCACATCTGAGCGGCGAGTACTTCGAACGCTGGTGCGATGGTGCGATGACACCGCTCGACACCTCGGCTCCGATCGAGAGCCGGGATGGCCGCAGCTTGTCGGTCGACATCACGCCATTGCCGAAAGGCAAGGCCGCGGCGGCGATGTTGGTCGGCGACTTAAATGCCGAGATGCTCAAGGACGCGGGTTACACGCCTGAGAGGTTGGAAATCGCGAACGCCGTCGGTACCGACGTGCCCGGTTACTGGCTGCTTGTCCGGCCAGCGCCGCAGGTGCGGCTGGGGTCCGAAATCGACGTTTTGCCGAAGATTCAGACAGTCGCGTGTACCGTTCATGGCAACGGAGCGCTATCGGAACGCGCCGCTGCGAACAATGCACTGCTGGACTTGGCTAACGGCGGCTACCCGTTTGGTAAGAGCCCCGCAACTGACGACGCGTTTTATGTGCAAAGCGATAGCGTCTTTGCGTATGAAGGTGGGACGATCAACCTTCGATTCGAAATCGCCGATCCTCCGACGGCGGCCACCGCCGAAGTGGACTGGCAATTTTGGGACGAAGCGACCCGAGCATGGGTATCGATGATCCACGGCGATGGAGCCGGTTCGTATCAGCTGGAAGATACGACTAACGGCCTCACGCAATCAGGAAAGGTTTCGTTCATCTGTCCCAAGGTGGGTAAGCAGACGATTGCCGGCGCCGAAGGGTTTTGGATTCGCGCGGTATTGCTTGCATACGATGGCGCTAGCGGATATAGCTTTCAGCCGCTGGTGCCGGCAATAGAAGGTATTCCGGAAAAGGACCTGCCCGACGCTTATAAACAGCCCGTCATCGATTATCTTTTGCAGCACACGAAGGCTACCTTTCTGTCGCGATATCAAAGCTCATCGCGCGGCAAAGGCCCCTTCATCGTGTCGCTGCGAATTGATTACGTCTATACCGCACGTCCAAACTGGATGCGTCGGCACAACGCCTTCCAACTCGATGTATTGGACCCGCTCCAGGGAAAGCCTTACCCGTATCTGCCGTTGCCCGACACTCAGAGCATGATGTATTTGGCCTTCCGGTGCGGCGACGCCGCGAATCAGTGGGTGAGCCGGCAAATCACAATCTATTTTCAGATCGATAACGAGCACGCGCAGCAGGGGCCTGCTCTTTCATGGGAATGGCTTGATTCGGCGGCGCAGGAATGGCGCCCGCTGGCGGTGGAAGATCGAACCGCGAAGCTCGGGCGCAGTGCAACGATTCGATTCACCGCACCGGACGACATGATGCAGGCCATGTGCTTTTCACAATCCGCCTGCTGGCTTCGCGTATCCGGCGCCCATGGTTCGCCCGTCGTACTGGCCGGCATCTATCTGAACACGGGCGGCTCGCTCAACCTCACGACATACTCCGATGTCATCCTCGGTTCCAGCAACGGTCTGCCTAATCAAACCTTCTTGCTGCCGTACGCGGGCGTTCACGAACTTCAATTGGGGGAAACGATTGGCGCGCGAAACGTCGGGGCTCAGGCCGATATTGTGCTGGTCGTCAAAGAGCCCGCAGCGCTGACCGGCAAGCTGCAGCCGCAACTAGCCAATTTGCCGACGTCCGAGCCATGGATTCGCGTCGAAAGTTTCGTGGGTGCCAAACCCACCTCTCGCTGCTACACGCTTGAAGGGCGAAGCGGCACCATTACGTTCGGCGATGGGGTGCATGGTGCCATTCCGCCGGCGGGCGTCCACAACATCGTCGTCCAAAGCTACTCGACGACAGCCGGCGCAGCCGCCAATGTGTCTGGCGGTTCGCTCGGGGTATTCAGCGCCGGCATTCCAGGTATCGTCAAGGTTTCGAATCCCGTTGCGGCGCGTGGAGGCGTGGACGGGGAGTCGCTCACCGATTTGGCGCAATCGGGCGCGGCGCGCACGAGGGCGAATGTGCGTACAGTGACGCTCGAAGACGTCAAGGCGCTCGCGGAGCAAGCCACTGCACGCGTATGCGCCGCAGTGACTATCGAGCGATTCGAATCCGACAAGGCAGTGCCCCGACGGCACATCGAAATCTTCGTGCTCGCGAAATCCGACGACGCCGATGCTCGAACTGCTCCGACCGTTCTCGATAATGTCCTGGCATTTGTACGCGCCCATAGCCCGATTCAGCTTCAATCGCGAATCACAGTGACGAGTGCGCGCTTTAGAAGAATCGATGTGGTTGCGGTGCTCAAGTCGAGCAAGCCGGCGTGCCAGTGGCAGGCACTGCAAGCGGCCGCGATCGATGCGCTTAAGGCCTTTCTGCATCCCGTCAACGGCGGACCGGCAGACGGTATATGGCGATTCGGCGCGCCGGTGCGGCGCGCCGACGTGCTCGCCGCTTTGCTTGGCATATCGGGCGTGACAGCGGTAAGCCGGCTCACGCTCTGCGGCGCTGCCTCCGACGTGACGACGATCCGCGAATACGAGGTGCCCTGCGCGGGATCGATCATGATCGAACTGGAGGCTGGCTAACGATGACGTTTCAACTGCCCGATCTCAATACTGTTCCCGCGAGCCAGTTGCTCGACGAACTCGCACAGCGCATTCCTCACATTACAGGGCAATGGACGGACCAAAACCCGTCGGATCCTGGCATCACGTTGCTGGAAATGCTCGCCTGGATCGTGGAGGCTACGGCGTACCAGGCCAATGTCGTTCAGATCGAAGCGTACGTGAGCATGTTGCGGCTCGTACTGGGTCTGGCGTATGGAGCCGAGGCACGCCCGTATGCAGAACCCGCTGCAATCGGTCTCGATCCGCATTATTACGGTCTACAAAGTTGTTTGAAGCTCGCCGAGAAAGCGTCGCCCGATCACGATGTACTGCGGGAAGCCATGTATGCGTTCAATTCGGCCCGCTATCTCGCGTTGACGAAGGAGGACATAGAGACGCTTGCGTTTGAGTCGAACGGATATATTCTCGGCCAAGGGTTTTCCGCTCAGGAGCAGGTCGTGCGTGCCGACGCCAGATACAACGGCGAGGCGATTGGGCTGGGCGTTGTCATCGGCGATCCGAAGCAGCCTTATTTGCGATACAACCCGCCCGCTTTGCAACATAGCCGTGCGATCTCGGGCAATTCGTGTACCGCCAAGCTCGTGGTCGACTATGGTACGTCTGTCGACCGTGGGCTGTCGGACAAGGTTCTCGGGCTAGTCAGGAACTATGTGGCTCCCCGGACGATGCTCGGGAATCCAATATCGATACACCTCACTGCATTTCAACCAATGCAAGTGCTTTGTACCGTTCGCTGTTTGCCCCGCCAGCGGTTAGATCTCGTAGCCGAAAATATTGCTCAAAGCATCATCGACGAGATGCAGCCGCGTTCTCCGAATCGGGTGGCGTCGGCGTTGCAGTTCGGGATGCCTTTGACGGCCGAGGCGATCATGCCGGCGCTACACGGCGTAGACGGAATCGATGTAGTCGGTGCGCTGGACGTGATGCCGTGTTTCCCCAAAGATTTGAGGACGATTGGCGACGGGTTGGGCCCCGTTCTCCCGACATCGATCCACGGGCAGCCGATCGACAGCGGTGGCCTGGAGATCGTTGCGGCCGTGCAGGTGACGACGAAAGACTTCGGGACGCCGCTATGAGTAACGCTCCAACGCGACCGTCGCGCTATCTGGAATACTTGCCCGCGATTTACGGGCGAGCGCAGCATGACGGCGAGCAGCCGTTCATGGCTTCATTCCTCAAGGTCTTCGAAAAGACTCTTTCGGGCATTCCGGATTTTTCCGATACGCCGAATGCGTTACAGGAGCGCAAGGGTATCCGTGAATTGTTGGATTCGCGCGTGATTGGCACACTGTTTCACCCGCGACTGAGTTTCCTATTCGCCGGCGATCCCACATGCGCGAAGGACTTTATCCCTCGCCTTTCTATCGACGACAGCGCGCCGCCGGTCGGCGACGATCAAACTCGGCTCGCGTTGCTCGGCAACTATATCGACACGCCGGAGACGGTGTCAACGAAAGACTGGCTTCATGGTTACCTCGATTGGCTCGCCAACACGGTAGCCTTGACGGTCGACGGGAATTGGTCGATCGACATGAAGCGCTTCATGAGCGCGCAGGCGCTGGCCCTGTTTCGAGCGCGCGGCACCATGCAAGGCATGCAGTGGCTGCTGAACGCGTGGTTTGGGCTCGACGCGGACGCACCGATTCAACCCGCGTCAAACGGTCCACTTAAGCTGTTTGGCATTTCCGTGAAAAACGTCGGGTTCCAGCCCATCTACATTGGCGATGCTCCCGACGGCTATTCCTTTCAGCTCGCGGATGTGCCGGGGCCGAACGTTGCGCGATTGGCCGATCTCGTCTGCGTAGACGCGACCGAGGGCAGCAAGGAGGTGGCGAATGGCTATCAAGCATGGCATTTTGTCGTGCTTCTGGCGGTAGCCGACTTCTCGCAGGACAACCTGCTGTTTTTGCCCAGCGAGGATGACCAATTCACGCTGCAGCAATTGAAGGGTGAAGTCGCGCTTGTCGTGAACGAGTTCAAGCCGGTGCTGACCGAGTACGACCTCGTGACCAACATTGCGCTACGGCCGCCGCCGCCCCCACCTCCGCGGTCAGCATCGACATCCCCCTTCTTTGGAGATCCCATGGATCACGATGACGCACCCAGCACGCTCGCTCGTGTGCAGTACAAGCCGGGCATGTACTTGACCGCTGATGACTTGTCGACAGAACAGCGCTATTTCCAACACAAGGTTGCATCGATTTATAAGCTTTTGTTCGAGCCCGGGATCGTTGGCGGCGCCGATTGCCTGGCTGTGAAGATTGGCGAAGGCAACGCGACGTCGGTCGAAATAAGTGCTGGCAGTGCGATCGATCCAGACGGTGCGCTGTTGGAATTTACCGGGACGCGTACGCCGCTCGTGGTGAGCCAACAGCTCGAACCGAAACCAGATGGTGCGCTCGAGGATATGTGCTACGTGTATATCGCTTACTGTGAGATAGACGTGGGCGCAAGCCGGGTCGCGGACGGCGTCCAATTCATTTTTTCACGAGAGATTCGAAGCGACGGGGTTCTGTTAGGCAGGCTGACGCTCGAGGGCGACCGCGTGGTTCAAGTCCTTATGGAGCCGCCGTATCGGCGCTATGCGAAGAGCCGCTTGATCAATACTCAATAACCCGAGGTAATCGTCCGCCGCGCGATCATTCATCCGCTCTCGACGCTGCTTGAGTAAGAGAGCGCGCCGTAACGGGCAACAGCCGCCCAGGGGAAACGATGGAAGCTGCGACAGCGTCGCCGTATGGTTCGAACGAGGCTTTGCTTTGGGATCTGCGTCGCTTTGCCCATCTCGCAATCGACGATCCCGACCCACGGAACGCGCAATTGGACGAGCTTTGGGCAGAGATCGTCGCCCGCATCGCCGCGACTTTGCAGCAGGGCACTTTTTTGCCCTGGATTCATGTCGCCGTGATTTTTCGGCTGACCTCGACGGATCAGAAAATATTGTGTTTGGCGTTGCAAGCAGAACTCGACGGTTCCGCTGCGCAGCACTCGCACGCGCGCGGCGTCGAAGAGGCGAGGGCGCGGCAAAGTGGAAAATCGGATGCCTCCGTAGTGCGATCCCAGCCTAGCGTTTCGCTCGAAGTGGTGCATCGCCTCCTTGGTAACATCCACGCGAATTTTCTGCCCGACGCGCCACTCGTGCAGGGCTTGCTGATCGATGTATCAGACGCCAATGCCGCGACGTTGACGGGCAGCTACAGGCTAAGCGGCCCGCTTTTTCCGTACTTGATGGCGATAGCAGCGCCGCAAATGACGATCGACGACACTGCGCTGCCCGATATCGTCGAAGCGTGCGCACTGGACGATCATCTTATCGATGAGCAGACGAAACGGCAGTTGAGGCGCTTCATCGAACTAGGCGGTAGCAGCCGTTCGTCACCGATGATGTCCGTACTGCATCTGGAAGGCGCCGATGTGTCGCTGATCGAAAGCCTGTGCGCGGCCACATTCGGCGCGCTCGGCTACGTTACCGCGAAGCTTGATGCGAGGCTGCTGCGCCGGGCCTACGAACGAGCCGATTCACGATACACGGCGCTCACGAAGCAACTGCGGGTGTTGTGCCGCGATGCGCTGCTGTGCAGCCAAGTCCTATTGCTGACGAACAGCGAGGCATTGATCGCCTCGGATGTCGAGGGCCATGCTCGGGACGATATTCTAGAGACGGTGCTGCAAACGATAGCGGGGATGCATAGCCACCTGATCATTTTGAACGGCCCGGCGAGTGCACTCGACGGAGCATTCCGGCAATCGGCACTATTCGGCTCGGTGCGGTTCCGGATTCGAGTTGCGATGCCGGACGCGAATTTGCGCCGCCAGGCCTGGCTCAAGCATAGCGGCCGCTATGACCTACCGCTTGAAGAGGGCTTGCTCGATCAATTGGCGAAAGGTTTTTGTTTTACCGAAGAACGAATTGCTCACGTGGCGAAAGAGACCGCGGCGGCACAGAGCCTTGGCGATAGGCCGGATGGCAACGATGATCTGCTTATCGACGCATGCCGCGCGCAGGCGGAGGACGAGCAGCTTTCGCTTGCGAGCGTCCTTCGATGGCCGTACCGGATGGCGGATATCGTTGTCCCGGAGGCGACTCGAGAAATGCTCGACGAATTGATGAATCATGTAAAGCATCGACATCGCGTCGTTGAGGAGTGGGGGTTTGGGCACAAATACGCAGGTACGCGCAACCTCTCCGCACTTCTCTTCGGG
>JBQCDS010000082.1:0-9736 GCA_051961035.1 Trinickia sp.
TTTGTTCGAGCGCTTCACGTTCTTTTTGGATCAAGACGACGCACGTGAACATCACGTTGCGCTGACGACGCTGTTCGAAATCGCGGAAGTGACGGGCCGCGCCGATTTGAAGTCCGATCTGATGAAGGAGCTCGAGCGGCAGCGCCAAACGCTCGCGCCATTCCGCGGCAATCCTGGCATCGAGCAAAACGCGCTAGAGGCCGTGCTTGGTGAGATCGAGCAAACGCTGGCGGGCCTCGCTCAAATGCAGGGAAAGACCGGCCAGCATCTGTCCGAAAACGAATGGCTGGCGAGCATCCGCAGCCGTGCGATCATCCCCGGTGGCACCTGCGAGTTCGATCTGCCTTCGTACTACGCCTGGCAGCACCTGCACCCGGATCAGCGTCGCCAAGATATCGCCAAATGGAGCGCGCCGCTTTTGCCGCTGCGCGACGCCGCAACGATCGTATTGAGGCTCGCTCGCGAATCGGGCCAGGCGTCCAAGGTCATGGCGATGCAAGGCAGCTACCAGCAAATGCTCTCGGGCCGAACGTATCAGCTGATGCAAGTGCGCGTTTCGCATGAGTTGCGCGTCATCCCCGAAGCGAGTGCAAACAAATACATGCTTTGGGTGCGCTTTACCGTGCAGGACGGGGATTTGCGCCCGCGTGCCGTCGACGTCGACGTACCGTTCCAACTCACGCTGTGCAGCCTTTGACTGAGCAAGCGGTTTGCGTGCGCACAGCGTGGCATGCAACCCAGCTCGAACTCCGCCGCCGCTCGATGCCGCTGCTTCCGAAGCGGCGCGCGGCGGCCTAATGACGATCGCCCGATAGTATGGTTACCGTTGTCAAATGCCCCACGTGCGGGAAAGACGTCCGCTGGACGACCGAGAACCGATTTCGTCCGTTCTGCTCCGAGCGGTGCAAACAGATCGATCTGGGCGCGTGGGCCAATGAAAAGTATCGGATCGGCGGCACCGACGAAGAGCCGCCTTCGGACGACGACAAGCACGGCGACTTGAACTAACCGAATCGGGGTCGAGCCGGGCGGGGTCGAGTCGCGATCGGCTCGGGGCCGAATCGGGGCTGAATGGGCCGGCTCTTGCGCCGGCAGCCCCGTTTAGCCGCCGTTACAGGATTGCTCGGCGAGCAATTCGAGCACGGGCATGGCCGCCGGTAAAAGCGGCGCGACGGCCACCGGCAGTCGCTCCCAGCTGAACGCTTGCCCCTCGCGGCCGTGCAGATCGCCTGTCCAGCCTGTCACCTTGCAAAAGTACAACCGCACATAGGCGTGCGGGTAATCGTGTTCAAGCGTGTGCCAGCGCTGGCAAGCCGTTAGCACGATCCCGAGTTCTTCGTGCAACTCGCGCTCGAGCGCGGCTTCGACGGTCTCGCCCTGTTCGAGCTTGCCGCCCGGAAATTCCCAATACCCTTCGTACGGCTTGCCTGCAGGCCGCTGAGCCAGCAAGTATCGGCCGTCGGAATCGATAAGAACGCCCACCGCCACTTCGGTAACGGGCCGCCCTGTGGGCGAGCGATCGGCGACCTCGGCGTGGTTCGGTTTCGCCGTCATACCGCAGCTCTGCGGCCCGACCAGTCGCGGGCGAATTGCCAAGCCACGCGGCCCGAGCGGGAACCGCGCTCGAGCGCCCAAACCAGCGCATCGCCACGCGCATTCGCGATGTCGTCATCGCCGCAGCCGAAATGGCGCAACCAATGGCCGACGATCGTCAGGTAGTCGTCTTGCTTGAAAGGATAGAAACTCACCCACAGCCCAAAACGCTCGGACAGCGAGATCTTTTCTTCGACGACTTCTCCGGGATGGATTTCACCGTCCGACGTGTGCTTGTACGTCTCGTTGTCGCTCATGTACTCCGGCAACAGATGCCGGCGGTTGGACGTCGCGTAGATGAGCACGTTGTCGGATTGCGCGGACACCGAGCCGTCGAGTGCGACCTTCAACGCCTTGTACCCTGACTCGCCTTCCTCGAACGACAGATCGTCGCAAAACACGATGAACCTTTCGGGCCGGGACGCGATGAGGTCGGTGATGTCGCCGAGATCGTGCAGATCGTCCTTGTCCACCTCGATCAAGCGCAGGCCGTCTTTCGCGTACGCGTTCAGGCAGGCCTTGATCAACGATGATTTGCCCGTCCCGCGCGCCCCCGTGAGCAACACGTTGTTCGCCGGCTGTTTGGCGACGAACTGGCGAGTGTTCTGCTCGATCAGGGCCTTTTGGCGCTCGATGTTCTGCAAGTCGCCAAGCGTGATCGAAGAGACAGCCGGCACGGGCTGGAGATAGCCGCGCCCTTGACGTTTGCGCCAGCGGAACGCGACGGCGGCCGACCAATCGACATTGGGCGCGGCCGGCGGCAGCATGGCTTCGAGGCGACCGAGCAGTGTCTCGGCACGCGTCAGAAACTGTTCGAGTTTTTCCATGAACGATTAGCGGTGTAAGCGTCAAGCGCCCCGCAGGACGGCGCGGCGCGTTCTAAAAAAGCAACGGCCGCGTTGCAGCGGCCGTGCGTGGGTCAAGAGCGGTAATCGGCGTTGATAGACACGTACTCGTGCGACAGATCGCAAGTCCAGATCGTCGCCTGCGCCGAGCCACGGCCAAGCAGCACACGGATCGTGATCTCGCTTTCCTTCATCACGCGCTGGCCGTCCTCTTCCCGATACGCGGGGTGGCGGCCACCGGCCTTGGCGACGTGAACGTCGCCAAGATACAAATCGATCTTAGCGGCATCGAGATCGGCGATGCCGGCATACCCGATCGCGGCCAAGATGCGGCCCAGGTTCGGATCGGAGGCGTAAAAGGCCGTCTTCACGAGCGGCGAGTGACCGATCGCATACGCCACTTGGCGGCATTCGCCCTCGGTCTTCCCGCCCTCGACTTGCACGGTCATGAACTTGGTCGCGCCTTCGCCGTCGCGCACGATCAACTGGGCAAGTGTCTGGGCCTGGCGTACGACGGCATCGCGCAGCGCCGCGTAAGCGGCGGATTCGGTGGACGTGATCGCTGGCAGGCTCGACTTGCCCGTCGCAATCAGGATGAACGAATCGTTCGTCGATGTATCGCCGTCGATCGTGATGCAGTTGAACGAGCGATCCGCGACTTCCTTGACGAGCGTATCGAGCACGCCTTGCGCGACAGCCGCGTCGAACGCAAGGAAGCCGAGCATGGTCGCCATATTCGGCTTGATCATGCCGGCGCCCTTGCTGATGCCCGTGAGCGTGACCGTGTGACCATCGATCGTTACCTTGGCCGACGCCGCCTTCGGCTGCGTGTCCGTCGTCATGATCGCGCAAGCCGCTTCATGCCAGTGCGTGGCCGCTCGTTGCTTCAACGCCGCTGGCAAGCTGGCTTTGAGCCGGTCGATCGGCAACGGCTCGAGGATCACGCCCGTTGAAAACGGGAGTACCTGTTCGGGCGCGATGCCGGCCAGGCGCGCCAGTTCGGCGCACGTGTCGCGCGCATGCGCGAGGCCCGGTTCACCCGTGCCGGCGTTCGCGTTGCCCGTGTTGACCACAAGCGCGCGAATGCTCTTCGCGCCGCGTGCGGCGCTCGGATGGGCGAGATGCTCGCGACACACCGTGACGGGCGCCGCGCAAAAACGGTTCGACGTGAACACGCCGGCTACCGTGGCGCCTTCGTCGACGGAGATGACGAGGACATCCTTGCGGTTCGGCTTGCGAATGTTCGCCTCGGCATAGCCGAGCGTCACGCCGGCGACGGGATGAAGTTGCGCGGGATCGATCGAAGGGAAATTGACGGCCATGGTCGTGAGATCGGTTAAGCCAGCTTACCGTGACATTGCTTGTATTTCTTGCCGCTACCGCACGGGCAAGGATCGTTGCGGCCAACTTTCGGGACACCGCCCACAGTGACCGCCGCCGCCCCGGCGGCGTGGGCGCCGCGGCTCATTGCCTGGCCGACCATCTCCGCTGCCGCCGCGCTTTCGGATTCCGCGCCCCCGGGGCCCGCGGCAGCCGCTTCCGCGAATTCGACATGGCGGAATTCGACGTGCTCGAGCGGATCGCCCTGTTCCTCGTATTGCTCGGTGGCTTCTTCGAGCTGCTCGGGCGATTGGATCTGAACGTTCATGACGATTCGCGTCACTTCCGTCTTCACAATGTTGAGCAATGCCTCGAACAGTTCGAACGCCTCGCGCTTGTACTCTTGCTTCGGGTTTTGCTGCGCGTAGCCGCGCAAATGGATGCCCTGGCGCAAATGATCGAGCGCGGCGAGATGCTCGCGCCAGCAGCGGTCGAGCGTCTGCAGCATGACCGAGCGCTCGAACGCGCTGAAGGCCTCGCGCCCAACGAGCGCGACCTTCGCCTCGTAGGCCTCGTCGGCTGCGCCGATCACGGCCTCGACGATGTCGTCCGGAGAGAGCGATTGCGACTCGTTGATCATCTCCTGAATGGCCAAGTCCAGCTGCCAATCCTTACGCAGCGCTTCCTCGAGTTCGGGCGCGTTCCACTGCTCTTCGATGCTGCCCGCCGGGATGAACTCGTGCACGATGTCGGTGACGACGGCGTGACGCATCGCAGTGATCGTTTCGGTGATGTCGTGCGCCTCGAGCAACTCGTTGCGCTGCTGATAAATCACCTTGCGCTGATCGTTGGCGACGTCGTCGTATTCGAGCAGTTGCTTGCGGATATCGAAGTTGCGCGCTTCGACCTTGCGCTGCGCCGATTCGATCGAACGCGTGACGATGCCCGCCTCGATCGCTTCGCCCTCGGGCATGCGCAGGCGGTCCATGATGGAGCGCACGCGGTCGCCCGCGAAAATACGCAGCAGCGGATCTTCGAGCGACAGAAAAAAGCGCGACGAGCCCGGATCGCCCTGGCGCCCCGAGCGGCCGCGCAGCTGGTTGTCGATCCGGCGCGATTCGTGACGCTCTGTGCCGATGATGTGCAAGCCGCCCGCGGCCTTGACCTGATCGTGCAGGGCTTGCCATTCGTCGTGCAGCGCTTGGATGCGCGCCGCCTTTTCCTCGGTGGGGATCGATTCGTCGGCTTCGATCAACGAGGCTTGCTTCTCGGCGTTGCCGCCGAGCACGATGTCGGTCCCGCGGCCCGCCATGTTCGTCGCGATCGTGATGCGCCCCGGCCGGCCGGCTTCGGCGACGATTGCCGCTTCGCGGGCATGCTGCTTCGCGTTGAGCACCTCGTGCGGCAAACCCGCCTTCGTCAGCAAATTCGACAGCAGTTCGGAGTTTTCGATCGAGGTCGTGCCGACGAGCACCGGCCGGCCGTTCTCGTAGCATTCGCGGATTTCGCGCGTGACCGCGTCGTAACGCTCCTTGGCCGTCTTGTAGATTTGATCTTGGCGATCGATCCGTTTCGGCGGGCGGTTCGTCGGGATGACGACCGTTTCCAGCCCGTAGATTTCGTTGAATTCGTACGCTTCGGTATCGGCCGTGCCGGTCATGCCCGACAGCTTGCCGTACATGCGGAAGTAGTTTTGGAACGTGATCGACGCGAGCGTCTGATTCTCGCTCTGGATCTTCACGTGCTCCTTCGCTTCGACGGCCTGGTGCAGCCCGTCCGACCAGCGGCGGCCCGCCATCAGCCGGCCCGTGAATTCGTCGACGATCACCACTTCGCCGTTTTGCACCACATAGTGCTGATCGCGGAAGAACAGCGTGTGCGCGCGCAGCGCCGCGTACACGTGGTGCATGAGCGTGATGTTCTGTGCGGCGTACAAGCTTTCGCCCTCGCCGATCAGCCCCCATTCAGACAGTAGACGTTCGGCCTTCTCGTGCCCCGATTCCGTCAGGAACACTTGGCGTCCCTTTTCGTCGAGCGTGTAATCGCCCGGCTTTTCGACGCCCGTGCCGTCGGCCTTCTCCTCGCCGATCTGCTGCTCGAGCAGCGGCGGCAATGCATTCATCCGCACATAGAGATCGGTGTGATCTTCGGCTTGGCCGGAAATGATGAGCGGCGTACGGGCTTCGTCGATGAGGATCGAGTCCACTTCGTCGACGATCGCGAAATTCAACGCACGCTGCACCCGCGCGCCCGTTTCGTACACCATGTTGTCGCGCAGGTAATCGAAGCCGAACTCGTTGTTCGTGCCGTACGTGATATCAGCCGCGTAAGCCTGCTGCTTCGACTCGTGATCCATCTGCGACAGGTTGATGCCGACGGACAAGCCGAGGAAGTTATAGAGCTTCGCCATCCACTCGGCATCGCGCTGAGCCAGGTAGTCGTTCACCGTCACGACATGCACGCCGCGCCCCGACAGCGCGTTCAGATAAGCGGCCAGCGTCGCGACGAGCGTCTTGCCCTCGCCCGTGCGCATTTCGGCGATCTTGCCGTAGTGCAGTACCATGCCCCCGATCAACTGCACGTCGAAGTGGCGCATCTTCAACACGCGGCGGCTCGCCTCGCGGCAAACGGCGAACGCTTCGGGCAGCAGCTTGTCGAGCGATTCGCCGCTCGCCACGCGCTGGCGGAACTCATCCGTTTTCGCGCGCAGTTGTTCGTCCGTCAATTGCTCGATTTGCGGCTCGAGCGCATTGATCACCGCGACCGTCTTTTGATACTGCTTGACGAGACGCTGATTGCGGCTGCCAAAGATCTTTTGGAGAAAACCGGTGGTCATCTGGGCAAGTATGCGTCGCGGCTTCGGTCGGGCGCCCGTGCGGCTCGTTGTGAGACCTCGCTCGGATGCTCGGTTTCGGATAGCCTCGGCGGCTTATTCCATGAGTGAATTCGAATCGCGCATTTTAGCACGCGAGCCTTAACGTACCGTGTCATGGGTGAGGCGCCGAAAAGCATGACGAACCCGATATCGGCGGAGCGCGGGGCGCGTACAGGGGCGCATACCGGGGTTGCCGGCGGGTACAATCGCACCATGAGCCGTTTTTCGTCCTTTTCGAAGTTTGCCGCGCAGCGACGGCCGCAAGCCGTCAGCGAAGTGCTCGGGCGTACCGACGCTTTTGCGGCGCTGCGCGCCGGCGTCGAGCAGATCGCCGCGCTCGAGCGCGAACTCGCTCAGCTACTACCCGATTACCTGGCGACGAACGTCGAACCGGGCTTCATCAAGGACGGCACGCTGACGCTGTTCGCCGCGCATAGCGCGCTGGCCGCGCGCTTGCGGCAAGTGGAGCCGCGACTGCTTTCGGAATTGCAGCAGCGTGGCTGGGCCGTGCGCGCGCTCGCGGTCAAAGTGCGGCCGCGCGCCATGCAAGAGGTGCCCGCCCCCAAGCAGGCCCGCATGACACCGGCCGGCGCGGCGGCACTGCAAGCGCTGAGCCGCTCGCTGGCTCCCTCGCCGCTTCTGGCGGCGCTGGCGAAGAGGGCCGCGCGCCACGGAAAACCCATCGACGAAAAAGAATACGCGGCCCGCGGGCCGCTTATTCGGAGTATCGAGCGCTCAGGCTATCCGACGGGACGCCCGGAGCGGGAGGGTTACGCGAATGCCGTTTGCGCCTCGTAGCCGAAGCCGCGCGGCGCGTGCCGCGCGTCGTCGAATGTCAGCACTTCGTACGCATCTTCCTGCGCGAGCAATTCGCGCAGCAGGGCGTTGTTCAGACCATGCCCCGATTTATATGCCGTGTACGACGCCAGCAGCGGATGGCCGACGACATAAAGATCGCCGATCGCATCGAGCATCTTGTGCTTGACGAACTCGTCGTCGTAACGAAGGCCGTCGTTGTTCAAGATGCGGTATTCGTCGAGCACGATCGCGTTGTCCATGGTGCCGCCGCGCGCCAATCCCAATTCGCGCAGCATCTCCACTTCGTGTGCGAAGCCGAACGTGCGCGCACGCGCGATTTCTCGAACGTAGGAGGTGGTCGCGAAATCGACCTCGAGCGCCTGCCCCGTCTTATCGACGGCAGGATGATGGAAGTCGATCGTGAATTTCAGTTTGAAACCAAAATAAGGCTCCAGGCGTGCGACTTTGTCGCCATCGCGCACTTCGACGGGCTTCGTGACCTTGATGAACTTCTTCGGCGCGTTTTGCTCTTCGATGCCGGCCGATTGCATCAGGAACACGAATGACGACGCGCTGCCGTCCATGATCGGGATCTCTTCGGCCGTGACGTCGACGTACAGGTTATCGATGCCCAGGCCGGCGCAGGCGGACATTAAATGCTCGATCGTCGATACGCGAACACCGTCCTTTTGCAGCACCGAGGCGAGCCGCGTGTCGCCGATCGCGAGCGCCTGGGCTGGAATGTCCACGGGCGTCGCCAAATCGATGCGCGAAAAGACGATGCCGGTGTTCGCGGCAGCCGGGCGCAGCGTCAGTTCGACCTTGCGCCCCGAGTGCAGGCCGATCCCAACAGTTTTGACGATCGATTTGAGGGTGCGTTGCTTCAACATGGTTCCGTTCGTTCGATTGCTAATTTCAATCGGTATTTTTCAATCCATAGGGGCAAGTATACTCCATCCGGCGCCCGCATTCATTTCAGCCGACGTATCAAACTGTTTCGTGCGATTACCGGAAAGAGCGAAGCGAGGCCGGTGGATGGAAAGGAGGCACTCCCAGCCACCGGCCCGCCGTGGACCGTCACGGAATCAGCGTTGCAGGCACGCAACGCTCGAACGCGGCGCGAAAGCGAAAGCCCAGCGGCCAAGCGATGCTGAATCGCTTGTCCGCATTTTCCGGGCCGCCGCCTGGCGCATCTTGCCCGCGATGCGCCGAACGCCCGCCGATGCCGCACGCTCGAGCGCCGGAGACGATTGGAAATCGGCCCGTGCGCGTGTCGAGCGCAGCGGTCAGCGGCTCGCCCGCTGCCAGATCCGCCTGTCGCAAACCGGAGCGTTTGCATGCGCGCGAGCCACCGCGCCCGCACGCGCCGCGCCGCCCGCTCTCGGGCGAGCCGACAGCCGGTCCACCCGCGTCGCTTGCACGCTGCGCTTTCCCGCCGCCCCCGGTCGTGCGACAGGACGAAGCCGCCTGACGCCGTTGCCGTTCATGATACCGTCCGCGCCCGCGCGGCGCCCTAAAGGCTCGCACGCGACGAACGCGCCGCTCGCTTAGTCGGCCTGCTTGCGCAGGAACGCCGGGATGTCGTACGTGTCGACGCCCTTTTCTTGCAGCGCCTGCACGTGCGAAGCCGCCGTCTCGCGCGAGTTGCGCCACACGGCCGGCGTATCGAACGCGCCGTAGTCGGCCGTGTTCGCGTGCGACGACTGCGGCGTGTAGCCGTGCTGCATCACGGGCTGGTTGTCCGTGCCCGTGCGCAGCAGCGTCATCGGCGCGGCTTGCTGCTTCTTCTGCGCGCCTGCGGCCGTGCGACCAAGACCCGTCGCCACCACCGTCACGCGCAGCGCATCGCCCATGGCGTCGTCGTAGACGGCACCGAAGATGACCGTCGCGTCTTCCGCCGCGTAGCTCTTGATCGTGTTCATGACTTCACGCGTTTCCGACAAGCGCAGCGAGCGGCTCGACGTGATATTGACGAGCACGCCGCGCGCGCCCGACAGATCGACACCTTCGAGCAACGGGCTCGCGACGGCTTGTTCCGCCGCCAAGCGCGCACGATCGACGCCGGCCACGGTGGCCGTGCCCATCATCGCCTTGCCTTGCTCGCCCATCACCGTCTTCACGTCTTCGAAGTCGACGTTGACGAGACCATCCACATTGATGATTTCGGCGATCCCCGCGACCGCGTTGTTCAGAACGTCGTCCGCGCACTGGAAGCACTTATCCATCTCGGCGTCATCGCCCATCACCTCGAACAGCTTGTCGTTCAGAACGACGATCAGCGAGTCGACGTGATCCTCCAGTTGCT
>JBQCDS010000083.1:0-4340 GCA_051961035.1 Trinickia sp.
AAGCTCGCGCCCATCACCTCGGTGTTGTAGCCGAAGTGCTTGTAATACGCGTAGATGCGGCGCACCGACTGCACGCCGGGATCGTTCGCGCCGCCCATCTTGGCCTCGTCCCAGTCGCTGCCCGCTTGCTTCTTGTACCAATCGTAGATGCGGCCGACGAACGGCGAAATCAGCTTCGCGCCGGCTTCCGCGCAGGCCGCCGCCTGCACGGACGAGAACAGCAGCGTCATGTTGCAGTTCACGCCTTCCTTTTGCAGGACTTCCGCCGCGCGGATGCCTTCCCATGTCGACGCGAGCTTGATCAGCACGCGTTCGCGCTCGATCCCTTGCGCTTCATAGAGCTTGATGAGCTCGTGCGCTTTGTCGATCGAACGTTTGGCGTCGAACGACAGGCGCGCGTCGACCTCGGTGGAGACGCGCCCCGGAATGATCTTCAAGATTTCGGTGCCGAACGCGATCAAGAGGTGATCGATGATCGCCGTGGCGCGCTTGTCCGCATGCGCGCGCACGGTTTTTTCGAGCAGTGGCTTGTAGGCGTCTTTCTGCACCGCCTTCAAGACCAACGACGGATTCGTCGTGGCATCGCGCGGCTTGTACTGCGCAAGCTGTTGGAAGTCGCCGGTATCCGCGACAACGGTCGTGTACTGCTTCAGTTGGTCGAGAGCATTGGTCATGGCTGTTTCTCTGACGCCGAGCGCCTCCAGGATGGGTTGGATGAGGGTCAAACCGACAAAAGCGCGTGACCCGCGTGAGATGCGACTATTTTAGGCCTGTCGCGTTCCGCCGGCACGCGTCTTGGCGATCCGCGCCGAGCCGCTGGCCTTTACGCACGCCGTGCATTCAACACGACCTGCGTGACGATGCCCGCGACGAGCCCCCAGAACGCCGAGCCGATCGACAGCAGCGTCAAGCCCGAAGCGGTCACCATGAACGTGACGAGCGCCGCTTCGCGTTCGCGCACGCTGCTCATCGCGTTCGTGAGACCGCTCATGATCGAGCCGAACAGCGCGAGCGCCGCCACCGAGACGACGAGCGCCTTGGGCAGGGCGTCGAACACGGCAGCGATCGTCGCACCGAAAATACCCGCGACGAGGTAAAACAGGCCGCACCAAATCGCCGCCGTATAGCGCTTGGTTCGGTCTTCGTGCGCCTCGGGCCCGGTGCAGATGGCCGCCGTGATTGCCGCGAGCGTGATGCCGTGTGAGCCGAACGGAGCGAGCAACACCGAGGCGATGCCCGTGGTCGAGATCAGCGGCGTCGACGGCGTGGAGTAGCCGTCGGCGCGGAGCACGGCCAGACCCGGCATGTTCTGCGAGGCCATCGCGACAACGAACAGCGGCACGCCGAGGCTGACGGCGGCCGAGAGCGAGAAGTGCGGCATCGTGAACACGGGATGCGCGAGCGCGACATGAAAGCGGCTGAAGTCGATGAGCCCGAGCGTGGCGGCCACCGCCGTGCCCACGATGAGAGTCGACAAAATCGCGTAGCGCGGCGCGAGGCGTTTCATGAAGAGGTAGACGAAGAACATCGCCAGCACGAGCGTCGTTTGGTACTGCGCCGCGTGGAAGATTTCGATGCCGATCTCGAACAAAATGCCCGCGAGCAGCGCGCTCGCGATGCCGGCCGGCACGCGCTTCATGAGCGCGTCGAACCAGCC
Source organism: Trinickia sp. (assembly GCA_051961035.1). Classification (GTDB taxonomy): domain Bacteria; phylum Pseudomonadota; class Gammaproteobacteria; order Burkholderiales; family Burkholderiaceae; genus Trinickia. The sequence goes on from JBQCDS010000083.1 coordinate 1,658, forward strand.
CGTCAGTCCGACGGCCGTTATCAAGACGGCGCTGACGATAAAGGCGCCGATGGCGTCGGCGTACGGCACGTGCGGGAGCGCCGCGATCAGCAGCGCCGCACCCGGTGTGGAGTAGGCCACCACGACCGGTGTGCGGTAGCGCAACGAGAGCAGAATCGTCGAGCAGGCCATGCCGATCGAAAGCGCCCAGATCCACGACGACACTTGCGCATCGGACAACTGCCCGGCGCGGCCCGCTTGAAACACGAGCACGAGCGAGCTCGTATAGCCCGTCATCATCGCGACGAAGCCCGCGACGATCGCATGCAGCGACGTATCGGCGAGCGGTTGAAGGAGCGCGCGGCGCAGCGAGGGCGAGCCGGGCAAATGAGGAGCTTGAGGGGAAGTCATCGGTACGGGGGATGAATATTCGGCTAAGCGATTAAGCGGCGAAACGGCGAGAAACGAAGCCCAGCGGCATATCGAACGATCGCTGCAAGGCTATTTGCTGAGCTTGCGCATCGCGGCTTCGAGCCCGGCGAGCGTCAGCGGATACATACGATCGCCAAGCAACTGACGAACGATCGAGACGGACTGCCGATACTCCCACAACCCTTCAGGCTCGGGGTTCAGCCAAGCGTGATGGGGAAAGCGATCGGCTAGCCGGCGCAGCCACACCGCACCGGCCTCGGGATTGTTGTATTCGACGGAGCCGCCGGCTTGCAAGACCTCGTACGGGCTCATCGTGGCATCGCCGACGAAAATAAGCTTGTACTCGGGCGTGTATTTGTGCAGAACGTCCCAGGTCGGCATACGTTCGACGTGCCGCCGCCGATTGTTTTTCCACAGATGATCGTAGACGCAATTGTGGAAGTAATAGAACTCCAAATGCTTGAACTCCGCCTTCGCCGCGGAAAATAGCTCTTCGGTGCGCGCGACGTGATCGTCCATCGAGCCGCCGACATCGAGCAGCATCAGAACCTTCACCGTGTTGTGCCGCTCGGGCACCATCTTCAGATCGAGCCAGCCGGCGTTGGCGGCCGTGCTGCGAATCGTGTCGGGCAGATCGAGTTCCTGCGCCGCGCCTTCGCGCGCGAAGCGGCGCAACCGTCGCAGCGCGACCTTGATGTTGCGCGTGCCGATTTCCACTTGATCGTCGTAATCGCGGTAGGCGCGCGCCTCCCAGACCTTGACCGCGGTGCGGTTGCCGGCCGATTTGCCGCCGATGCGCACGCCTTCCGGGTTGTAACCGCCATTGCCGAATGGCGACGTGCCGCCTGTGCCGATCCACTTGCTGCCGCCTTCGTGGCGTTCCTTCTGCTCGTCGAAGCGTTCCTTGAGCCGTTCCATGAGCTTATCGAGGCCGCCCATCGCCTCGATCTGCGCCTTCTCCTCGGGGGTGAGATCGCGGCGCAAACGCTGCTCGAGCCAATCGAGCGGCACCTCGAAGGCTTCGCCGGGCAGTTGCTGCACGCCGCGGAAGTAGGCACCGAACGCTTGATCGAACTTGTCGAAATACCGCTCGTCCTTGATCAGCGTGAGGCGCGCGAGAAAGTAGAAATCGTCCAGCGAGGGCCCGATGACACGGTCGCGCAGCGCTTCGACAAGCGTCAGATATTCCTTCACCGACACCGGCAACTGAGCCGCGCGCAGTGTGTAGAAAAAATCGATCAGCATGCCGATGCCCCTCTTAGGCGCGAACGCTCCCGCCGTACGTTAGCGGTTGTGGCGGTTCATGAACATCAGGCGCTCGACAAGGCCCATGTCCTGCTCGTTCTTCAGCAGCGCGCCGGCCAGCGGCGGCACGATCTGCTTTTGGTCGGCGGAGCGCAGCGCCTGCGCCGGGATATCCTCGGCCAGCAGCAGCTTGAGCCAGTCGAGCAATTCGGATGTCGACGGCTTCTTCTTCAGGCCCGACACGGCGCGCAGCTCGAAGAAGCTGGTCAACGCCGCGCGCAGCAGGTCCTCGCGAATGCCGGGGAAATGGACGTCGACGATACGCTGCATCGTCGCCGGATCCGGAAATTGGATGTAGTGGAAAAAGCACCGGCGCAAAAACGCGTCGGGCAGCTCTTTTTCGTTATTCGACGTGATGACGACGAGCGGCCGGTGCTTGGCTCGCACGACTTCGCGCGTCTCGTAGACATGGAACTCCATGCGATCGAGTTCGCGCAGCAGGTCGTTCGGAAACTCGATATCGGCCTTGTCGATTTCGTCGATGAGCAGCACGGCCGGGACGTCCGATTCGAACGCCTGCCAAAGTACACCCTTGACGATATAGTTCGCGATGTCCTGCACGCGCGCATCGCCGAGTTGCGAATCGCGCAGGCGAGAAACGGCGTCGTACTCGTACAGGCCCTGCTGCGCTTTCGTGGTGGACTTGATGTGCCACTGGTAAAGCGGCATGCCGATCGCTTGCGCGACTTCCTCCGCGAGCATCGTCTTGCCCGTGCCCGGCTCGCCCTTGATCAGCAGCGGCCGCTTCAGCGTGATGGCGGCGTTGACAGCGAGCTTGAGATCGTCGGTGGCGACGTACTGCGATGACCCTTCGAAGCGCATGGCGCATGCTTCTCGCGAAAAAAGGCCAGTATAAGTCACAAGGGCTAGGCGATTTTGCAAAGCCACATTATCGTGTCGGCCAGGCGGGCCCCCCCGGCGCGGGGCCGGGCCCCCCCGGGGGGCGCCCGGGCGGCCCGCGCCGGGG
>JBQCDS010000084.1:0-3110 GCA_051961035.1 Trinickia sp.
GACGAGTTTCTTCGCCATGTCCGACACGAAGACGCCGACGAAAGTCGGTGTAATCGGCTTCACGATCGGCATTGGGTTGAAAATCGGCGGCTTCATGCTCATGGGCGTGTGGGGCATTGCGGTGGGCACGGGCGTTTATATGCTGTTCAACTCGATCGTCATGTATTGGATTCTCAGGAAGCGGCTAAGGGCCAGCAGTGCGGCGTGCATGGTCGCGAGCGGGGCCACGCCTTGAAAGTCGCTGCATTGACGAGCGGGCTCAATACGCCTTCGGCGCGATTCCGAGTTCGCCAATACCTCCCCAAGCTCGAGGCGCTCGGTGTCGACGTTACCGACTATCGTCCCGCCGTTTCGAACAGTGCGCGGTTGCCAGGCGCCTTGCGGCACATCCGGATGCGATACATGCCACCGGTCATGGTTGCTCAGTCGCTGTTGAACGTGACGCTGCGCGTACCCGGTGTGCTCGGTAGCCTGAGTGCCGATGTGACGTGGCTCGAGCGCAGTTTCGCGCCGGGTTTTGATGATCTGTCGTTTGTGCTCAAACGCCCGCTCGTCGTCGATATCGACGACGCGATTTGGCTCTACAACCCGTTCGGTCCGAGCATGATAGGCCGGCTCGTCAGCCGCGCCGACATGGTGTTTGCCGGAAATCGGTTTCTTGCCGACTGGTGCTTGCAATACTGCCGCGACGTTCGCATCATTCCGACGGCGATCGATGCCGAGCGCTTTAGGCCGCCCAGCGATGCGCTGCGCGCACAGGCGGCGGAGCATGGAAACTTCGTTATCGGATGGACGGGCACGGCCGGCAATTTCCGGTTCCTTCGCGATATCGAACCGGCGTTGGCGGCGTTTCTCGCGCGCAACCGGGATGCCGTGTTCGTCGTCGTGGCGGACGAGCGGCCGTTGCTTCCGTCGTTGCCGCCCGCGCAGTTGAAGTTCGTTCCGTGGGCTGCGGATATCGAGCACAGCGTGTTGGCGCAAATGGACGTCGGCATCATGCCGATCGATGATTCCGATCTTTCGCGCGGAAAATGCAGCTTCAAGATGCTGCAGTACATGGCGGCAGGTTTGCCTGTCATCGTATCGCCGTACGGCATGAATGCCGAGGTGCTGGAAATGGGCGAAATCGGCTACGGCGCACGAACCAACGACGACTGGCTCGCTACGTTGGAGGCGCTGTATGCGGATGCATCGCTACGCGCACGCTTCGGTCGTGCGGGGCGGGCTGTCATCGAATCGGATTTTTCGACGGCAATCGTCGCGGGCAGGATCGCGGATGCCTTCGGCAGCCTGTAGCGGGTCCGCGCGGGCGCCGATAGCGCGCTGAAGACAAGAGCAACCGGCCGGCGGCACGGGATTTGTAGTGGCGTCTGACTAAGGAGGGCACAGTCGATGTGCGGAATATGGGGACTGCTGGGTCCCGACTTGCCGGCTCATCGCGGCGAACTGGCGATGCGCACGTTGCACAAGCGCGGGCCCGACTCGAAGGCGACTTACACGGAACCCGGCTTGACGTTCGGGCATTTGCGACTCGCCATCATCGATTTGACCGAGGCGGGTGCTCAACCGATGCACTCCGCTTGCGGACGGTACGTCATCGTCTACAACGGCGAGATCTACAATTTCGAGGCGATTCGCGCGGAAATCGGCGACGCTTACCCATGGCGATCCCATTCGGACACGGAAGTCGTGCTGGCGGCTTTCATCCGATGGGGCATCAAGTGCCTCGACCGTTTCCACGGCATGTTCGCGTTCGCGCTGTGGGATAAGCACGAGCGCCGACTCTTCGTGGGTCGTGACCGGCTCGGCGTGAAGCCGCTCTTCTTTCATGCAGGGGGCGATGGGTTTGCATTCGCCTCGCGTCCTCGCGTACTTTTCGAGCTTCTGCCTTCTTTGTCGAGAGAGCTGGACGCTCAGGCGCTGCGCTACTACTACGAGGCCGGCTATGTGCCCGCGCCGCATTCGATCTATACGTCGGTTCGCAAGCTCGAGCCCGGCCATTATCTGATCGTCGATGAAAAAGGCGTGTCCAAAACGCGCTATTGGAGCCTTGAGCAGGTTGGAACCGATGAGCGCCTTGCGTCCGCGAGCGAGGCGGATTTGCTCGATGAACTCGACGCGCTCATCGACCGTTCGGTGCGGCAAAGGCTGGTGAGCAACGTGCCGGTTGGCGCGTTCCTCTCCGGAGGCATCGATAGCTCGCTGGTGGCGGCGATGATGACGCGCCATGCGAACGGCCCGGTGCGCACGTTTACGATCGGGTTCGGCGATTCGTCTTTCGATGAAAGCCGGCACGCCCAGGCCGTCGCAACCCACCTTGGCACCGATCATACGTGCGAGCGACTCGAGGCCGACGATCTTCTGGCGCTCATGCCCGACTACCTCGAAGAATACGACGAGCCGTTTTTCGACTATTCCGCGTTCCCCGTCATGGCTGTGTCTCGCATGGCCCGGCGCCGCGTGACGGTGAGCTTGTCGGGCGACGGCGGCGACGAAGCATTCGGCGGTTATCACTACTACCGGATCATGCGCAACTTGGCGCCGGCCTTTTCCATGCCTGCCGGCTTGCGTAAAGCGGCGGGCGCGATGCTGCGCAGGGTGCCGAAGCATCAGCTTCGACTGCTCGGGCATGCCCTGCAAACGGACGGGCCCGTGGCTGCCTTTGCGTTCATGCGAAGCATCATCAAGGATTCGACCGATATCCTCAGCGCGGGCCTCACGGGCGAGACGCGTTCGATGGCCGAGTTGTTCGGCGAATTCGCCGCTCGCCTGCCCGCGGGGCTCACCGCCGCAGAGTGTGCGATGCGCATCGACAGCGCCTATACATTGCCCGACGATTACCTGCAGAAGGTCGATGTCGGCAGCATGGCGTTTTCGCTCGAAGCGCGAGATCCGTTGCTCGATCACTCGATCTTCGAGTGGGCCGCCCGTCTGCCGCTCAATTGGAAACTGCGCGGTGCGACGAATAAATATCTTCTGCGCAAGCTCGCGTATCGCTATGTGCCGCAGGAAATACTCGATCGTCCGAAGATGGGTTTTGGCGTGCCGATGGCGCGTTGGCTTCGGACGTCGTTGAAGGATTGGGCCGACGCTTTGTTGAAGGACAAGCC
>JBQCDS010000085.1:0-3075 GCA_051961035.1 Trinickia sp.
TCACCGGACAGTTCGACGGTCAGGGCCACGCAATCCATTCGCTGTCGTTGTACGCCGAAACACAGTACGAAGACCCGGCCTACCTTGGTCTGTTTGGAACGTTGGGCGCGAGAGCGATTGTGCGCGATCTCACCGTCAACGGGACGTCGTCGATAGCCGGTGCTCCCTATGTCGACGAACCCGCGGGTGGTTATTTCGACGCACAAGGCGACGAAGGAATCTTGGCCGCCCATAACTACGGCACAATCTTGCGCGTCAATACATCAGGTTCGATGGGCGGCTTTTGGTCCTCCGGCAACGACACGACAGCGGGCGGACTCGTCGGCGTGAACCATGGAACGATCGAACGCTCGTCGAGCAGCGTGACGAACGATACCCTCGGAACGTCCGGCGGCCTCGTTGGTGAGAACGATGGCGCCATCGAGCAATCTTATTCCTCAGGATCGGTGTCCGGGTACCAGATCGGCACAAGTCATAGCGGCGGGTCCACCGCAGTCCCAGGGGGTCTCGTCGGCGTGAACAATGGAAGCATTAGCCAATCGTACGAGACGGGCGCGGTGACGAATTCTTGCTACTACAGCCCCTGCGGTGCCGGAGGCCTCGTGGACATCAACAATGGGACGATCAGCCAGTCGTTCACAAGCGGTGCGGTCACCATCGAAGCGCAGGGCGATCTCGACGAGCGAGGCCGCATCGGAGCCATCGCGGAAGCGAATCACGGCACGATTGCGAACGATGCCTATTGGAACAAAGACACGACCGGCCTCACGGTCGGCGTGGGCACCGGCACACCGCTTCCGGCCTCGCACGGCCTGACGACGGCCCAAATGTCGGATCCCGCCAGCTTCTCCGGTTGGAATTTCAGCACGACTGGTGCGTGGGCTCTGCCGGCCGGTTACCAGCATCCCATCTTGCGCTGGCAAGTCGCGCCGCCTTCAAGCAACTAAGCGCCTACGCACCACAGGGCGGTGACTTCCTCACCCAAGAAAGCAGGCGGGCAATCGCACACCATTCAATGCGATGCGATTGCCCGCTCCCGCTACCGCTCGTTTCGATCAAGCGAGATCTAAGCGAGATCGAAACGCCCGAGGTTCATGACCTTGGCCCACGCGGCAACGAAATCGTCGATGAACTTGCGCTTGCCGTCCGCGCTCGCGTACACCTCGGCATAAGCGCGCAGCACCGAATTCGAACCGAAGATCAAGTCGCTGCGCGTGCCCGTGTACTTCACGGCACCGGTCTTGCGGTCTCGGCCTTCGAATACTTCCGCATCGCTATCCACAGGCGTCCACACGGTGCCCATGTCGAGAAGATTGACGAAAAAGTCGTTGGTGAGCACCCCGAGCTTGTCCGTGAGCACGCCGTGCTTGCTGTGGTCGTAGTTGGCGCCGAGCACGCGCAGGCCGCCGATCAGCGCCGTCAACTCCGGGCCCGTCAACGTGAGCAATTGCGCGCGATCGATGAGCAGTGCCTCCGTCGGCGCACCACCCTTGCGCTTCCGATAATTGCGGAAACCATCGGCATACGGCTCCAACACGGCGAACGATTCGACATCGGTTTGATCCTGCCGCGCATCGACACGGCCCGGCGCGAACGGCACGTCCACTTTCACGCCCGCCTCCTGCGCGGCCAACTCGATACCCACACAGCCGGCCAATACGATCACGTCCGCAAGCGACGCCTTGTTCGACGCCTTCTGGATTTCAATCAGCGTGGGCAGTACCGCCATGGCGCGCGCATTCACTTCCCAGTCCTTTTGCGGCGAAAGTGCGAGCCGGGCGCCATCGCTGCCCCCGCGCTTGTCGCCGCCACGGAACGTAGACGCCGACGCCCATGCGGCCGAAACCAACTCTCCGACGGAAAGATTCGAGGCCACGATCCGCGACTTCAGTTCCGCAATGTCGGCAGGCGTCGGATTGTGCTCGGGCGCGGGCAACGGGTCCTGCCAAATCAAATCTTGCGCCGGAACTTCGGGGCCCAGGTAGCGCGCCTTCGGACCCATGTCGCGGTGCGTCAACTTGAACCAGGCACGAGCGAAGGCTTCGGCGAACGCCTGCGGATCCTCGTAAAAGCGCCGCGAGATCTTGCCGAACTCGGGATCGAACCGAAGCGTGAGATCCGTCGTCAGCATCGTCGGCTTGTGGAACTTGCCGGGGATATGCGCGTCGGGGATGATTTCCGGTGCATCCTTGGCCACCCATTGCTTCGCGCCGGCCGGCGAATGCGTCAGCTCCCATTCGTACTTGAAGAGGTTCTCGAAGAAGTTGTTGCTCCACAGTGCGGGCGTTTTCGTCCACGTCACTTCGAGGCCGCTCGACACGGTGTCCTTGCCGTGACCTTGCCCGTACGTGCTCGCCCAACCGAGCCCTTGCGCTTCGATGGGCGCCGCCTCGGGATCCGGGCCCTTGTGCGATTCGGGCGCCGCGCCGTGCGTCTTGCCGAACGTGTGGCCGCCCGCGATCAACGCCACGATCTCTTCATCGTTCATCGCCATGTTGTTGAACGTGGCGCGGATGTCCTTCGCCGCCGCCATGTAATCGCCGCTTCCGTTCGGGCCTTCGGGGTTCACGTAGATCAGCCCCATATGCGTCGCGCCCAACTCGCGATCGAGTTCACGCTCGCCGCTGAAGCGCTTATCGTCCGCGAGCCATTTCGTCTCGGCGCCCCAGTTGACGTCGAAGTCCGGCTCCCAGACATCCTCGCGGCCCGCGCCGCCACGGCCATCCGACGTGCGGTAGGTGCCTGCCGCATGCCAGGCCATGCGCACCATTTGCGGACCGTAGTGTCCGAAATCGGCCGGCCACCAATCCTGACTGTCGGTCATCAACTTCACCAAATCGGCTTTCAGCGCACGGTAGTCGAGCTTCTTGAATTGCTCCGCATAATCGAACTGCGTGCCGAGCGGGTTCGACTTGCTCGAATGCTGGTTGAGCAGATCCACGCGCAGTGGGTTCGGCCACCAATCCTTGTTCGCAGCGCCTGCACCAGCAACATGATGGAAAGGGCATTTGCCTTCGGTCGACATCGGCATCTCCTGGTCGTTGGGTTCTCGATGGGTATGACCGGAAGTTATCC
>JBQCDS010000086.1:0-3333 GCA_051961035.1 Trinickia sp.
GCTTCGCGATACGTTTGAACTTTCCCGCGGTGGCGCCGCTGGAAACATGGGCAGCATGGAGGGAATGCGTGGGCTTGCCGTCACTGGCGTGTTTTTCGTGCATTACGCTACGCTTTCATTTCCCTACGCAGCAAAAACTGAATTGAGTTCGACGCTTCAGTCGTTGCATATGATGGGAAACGTCGGCGTCGATCTATTCTTCGTACTAAGCGGATACTTGATTTATGCAGCAACATTGAAGCGACCGAACTACTCTGAATTCATGTGGCGCCGGATTAGACGGATCTACCCCACATTTCTTGCTGTTTTGCTGGTGTATCTTTTGCTTTCATTGGCTGATCCGCATGCGAGCAAGATCCCGTCCGGGGTATTGCGGGCAATCATTTATGTCGCGGAAAACGTCTTGTTGCTACCGGGCATCTTTCCGATCAGAGGTATTATCTCCGTGGCCTGGTCGCTCAGCTATGAAATGTTGTACTACCTCTTCATTCCATTACTCGTCATGGGGGGCGGGTTGCATCGTTGGCCCCGCAAGCAGCGAATTGCATTGTTCTTATTGCTGGCAGTCGCGGGCGCGCTCGTCTCGAGTGTCGCGGGCGGTCCCGTGCGGGCAATTATGTTCTTTGGCGGCGTTTTACTGTACGAGATGAAGAACGCGCCCGTCCGCTTGCCGTTCGTCGCTCCCGTGGCTTTGATTGCCGCGTGCTGCTCGATGCTGCTCCCCGCAGGCACGCATGCGCTCGATGCCATGCATGCCGCTTTGCTGTTCGTTACCCTGCCGCTCTTTTGCTTTGCGTGCTTCGCCCATCCATCGTCGATTTCGACCCGATGGCTATCTGCATGGCCCATCCGATGGCTGGGCAACATGAGCTATTCCTACTACCTGCTGCATGGGCTGGTTCTCAAAATGGCATTCATGGAAATCATGCGTATGCATGGACCTACCGGGCATCAAGCGACCTTGGCGGTGGAGTTGCTGGCGCCGCTGTATCTACTCACGATCGCCGCATCGGCGGTCTTGTTCGTCGTGATCGAGCGCCCGCTTTCGTTGCGAGAAAGCAGGCCACGCATGGCCGTCGGTATCGGCTAACCCGACCTACCCCACCAAATGGCGCAGCGGATGCGTATCCGGTGTCCATGCACTGACGAACATGTGCTCGACTTCGGCGCGCGTCACGTCCTCGATGCGTCCGATGCGCCATACGGGGCGGTTGTCTTTGTCGACGATGCGCGCGCGCACGCCTTCCACGACGTCTCCGTGATCGAAGATCGATCTCGTTAGATCGAGATCGCGCCGCAAGCAATCGGACATGGACCCTTCCGCACGCGTCACCACTTCGAGCGATACCGCCATAGACAGCGGCGAGCGCTCGCGCATCTGTCGAACCGTCTCAAGCGCCCATTCACGCGCGCCGCTCTCGGCCTCCGCCTCGAGGGAGGCGACGATGCTGGCCACGTCTGGCTGGGCGAAATGCCGATCGATCCAAGTACGCGCAGCGGCGAGCGAAGGCGCTGCGCGACTGCCGTCTTCGCCTGGTTGCACGATAGGCGGCGCCGAGGGGCTCGCGAAATCCTCCACGCAAGCCTGTACATCTTTCGCATTCGCGAACGGTGTGGACGTGAGGATATCGAGCAGCGCCGGGATCAGCGCGGTGTCGAGATAGGCATCGGCAAGCCCGGCATACAGGGCGTCAGCCGCATCGATCGTCGCGCCCGTTACTGCCAGATAGCGCCCGAGCGCACCAGGCGTACGTGCGAGGAACCAGCCTGAACCGACGTCCGGAAACAAGCCGATGCGGGTTTCCGGCATGGCCATTTTCGTCGTCTCGCTGACAACACGCAGCCCGCCCGTGCGGTGCGCACCCTGCGAAATGCCCATGCCACCCCCCATGACCACGCCCTCCATGAGCGCGATATAGGGCTTGCCGTACGTGAAGATCGCGTGATCGAGCGCGTATTCCTCGGTGAAGAACGCGTCACGCGCGGCGACATCGCCCCGGCGTCCCGCCTCGTAGAAGAACCGCACGTCTCCGCCGGCGCAAAACGCACGGGGATGGAGCGTACGCGCGACGACGGCAAGCACGCTCGGATCGTCGCGCCAAGCGTCGAGCGCGGCATGCATCGCGCGAATCATCGGCAGGGACAGCGCGTTGAGCGCCTGCGGCCGATTCAGCTCGATGAAACCGATGCGGTTCTCGACGCGGGTGCGCACCTCGTCGCATTCGACGTAATTCGGTTCGGGCGTGGACATGGCGGCGAGCGGAGAGGATCGAAAAGCGCACAAGGTAGCATGCTCGCGTGCCTCGCGGCGAGTGGCCGATATTGCGTCGGCCGCGCCCGCTTCTTGCTGACGATTCTCGCTGACAATGCAGGCAGCAAAACCGCTAGGTCCCGAGCCATGGATCAATATTTTATCGACAACCGCTCTATCCCGGAGCCCGAGGCATCGACCGTCTGGTTCGACTACGCCGAGCGCAACGGTATCGAGGTGCCGCGCGCGATCAGCCTGTGGGAAGACGCGTCCACGCCCGAAGGGGAAGCAAGCCGGCAGGCCGTGGCGAAAGCGGGCATCCGTGTGGTGGTCGACGGGCACGAAACCGCTGCGCGCGATGCAGGCGCAGCTGCCGTCAGTGCGCCTGCATATTCGAAAAAAGATTGAGCACCACAACGCCCGCGACGATCAGCGACAGCCCCGCCACGGCCGCGAGATCAGGGACTTGACGATAGAGCACCATGGCCACGAGCGTGATCAGCACGATGCCGACGCCGGACCAAATCGCATAGACGATGCCGACCGGCATCGCCTTCAACGTCATCGACAAGCAGTAGAACGCGAGCCCATACCCGGCCACGACGATGAGCGCGGGGCCCAAGCGCGTGAACCCTTCGGATGCGCGCAAAGCCGAGGTGCCAATGACCTCCGCCACGATCGCGATCGCCAGCCAAACATATGCGGAGCCGCGCATCGGTCACACCTTATCGAGCGCGAGCTCGACGAAGTCGTGTTCGAGCTCGGCGCTAAGCGCTTCGACGACCAGTTCGTGATCGGCACGCTGCGTGAGCCCCGACACGGTGATCGAGCCGATCACGCCCACGCCGGCCAGCGTGATCGGAAACGAGCCGCCGGCCGCCGCATATTCGGCGGCGGGCAAGCCGTATTTATCCGCGAGCGTGGCACCGGTGCTCTGCAAGCGCAACCCGACCGCGTAGGAACTGCGCCGAAAGTGCGCCACGATGTTGCTCTTGCGTCGCACCCATGCCGAGTTGTCGGGGGCCGTGCCGTCGAGCGCGCTGAAAAACAGCGGCAGTCCGAAGGTGCGAATGTCGATGGCG
>JBQCDS010000087.1:0-4663 GCA_051961035.1 Trinickia sp.
ACCGCTTCAATTGCAATCGCCGGACAAATACTGACGTCCGTCACACGTGATTTCGATGACGCCGTTGCCGTTCTCGTCGGCAAGACCCGCACCGAGCAGCTCGGCCGCAATCGATGTGGAGACGAGCGGCGGCGCCTGGCCGACACCGACTTCATTCAGGCGCCGCAGCGCCTCGACCGCTTCAGGACTCAAGGATTTGGACATGGCCCGCTCCTCATCGCGTTCTTTGGCCCCTTGAATTTAGCACTTTCTGGGCTGCGAACGCCATGGGCCCCGGAGCGCGACGGGCGAGCGCGCGAGGCCCGCCTATAATGTCGCTCGTTCCGACCGATGCCAGCCCGCTCGGGCGCGCCCCGCACTCCATGCAAAAGATCATTCTGCCTTTCGTCTCGGGATTTCTCGCTTCGCTGTTTTTTCGCGAGGCGACGCTCGGCTTGCTGCACGCGGCCGGTTTGATCGGCGCGACGGGCTTTTTGACCGATCCGTTCGTGCCGCTCGGCATCCCCGAGTTCATCGCGAATGCGATTTGGAGCGCCGCGTGGGCCGTGCTGATGGCATGGTTGCTGCGCGTGTCGCCGGAGCGGCCGGCGCCATGGGTGCCGGCGTTCTTGTTCGGCGGGGTTGTGCTGACTGCGGCGCGGGTTTTCGTGGCCGACCCGCTGCGCGGCATCTGGCCGACCGGCAACATGCTGCCGCGGCTCGCGGTGGGTTTCGCGGCAAACGCCGTTTGGGGCTGGGGCGCGCTCGTGTTCATGCGCGCGTTCATGGGCCCCGAGCAAGAACAATCTTAAATCGCCCGGTTGTTTGAACGGGGCCTTTTTGTGTGGGTGGCGTGTGCTTGCGCCGCGGTGCGCCCATCTTGAGTCGAGGCGCGCATTCGCCGCTTGAAAGGACCCAGAGCGCGCGTTTCGCACGGTTCGACGACAACACATGATGTTCGGGAGCGGCCGATGCTCAAGTTCGTTCGATCCCGCTTGCCAAGTAGAGGCGCTGCGCAACGGCGGCGCACACCGGCTACGATCGCGGCGTCGGTACGGTCCGCGTTGCGCTCTTTCGGCAGCCTGATAGGCCGGCGCGGAAGCTACTCAGTGGCGAGTCCCTATCCCGTGGACCTGTCGTTGTCGAAAGACAGCGATTTCACATCGCTGGGCTTGCACCCGATCGAGGCGAGCGCCTTTCGATCGCTCGCTGACGAGCATGGATGGGATGTCTTCGTCCGAACCGGGAACGCATCGCGCGTGGCGAACGTCGCGCGCCCCGGGCTGCGGCCAAAGATGGCGGGCGTCTATCAGAAGACGAACAAGGGCGCGTTCGCGGCGGGGCTGGTGGTCTACACGGAGGAGCAGCGCGCGAAGGCGCGAAACGATCTCGATGCCATCCGCCATCCGGACCCGGCGCATTCGGCGCTCTCGGCTCGCGTGCTCGCCAGTGAAAAACTGAACCTACGGCAGCTAGGGCCGGGAACATATGGCGTGAGAGACGGCGCGGGCAACTTTATCTACGGTGACATCGATATTCACGGTGTCTACCGCCGCAGCAAAGGCAGCAGCCGCGCGCAGCGCGTCGGGGCCCGCACCTTCGTTCCGCTTTTCAACGACAAGTTGAGCGGGACGGGATTGCATTCGCCGTCGCTTCTCGAATTCGGAACGCCGTTGATGGCAAAAGAGTTCGGCGTATTGCCGTTTCACGCTATTCAGCATGGCGCACACGATGAATGGCGCGAACGCAACGACGAATCGTATGCGGGGGGCGTCAACATGGGGCCGTTACCCGGCGTCATTCACTTCCGGCCCGGTGCAAAGCCGTATCACATTGCGACGGTCCCGCAATACCGGGAGGTCCTCGCATCGCTCGGGCTCGATAGCACTTATACGGCAGCCGCCTGGTCGAACGGACGCAATCGTCTCGCAAAGGAGCGCTACACCGTGCATAGCGACGCGTTTTGACGCTCGAACGCGCTCAATGACAGACCGGCGCGGGCCACGCAACTGTTCGCTCAGTCAACGAGGGAAGGGCCGGTGCATCCCAGGTGGTACGATTCGTCCATTGGACGGCGCAGATGAATCGACGCCGACGAGAACAACCCGAAAAACGAGCGAGCCAAAACATCACCATGGGCACACACAAAACCCACCCCAAACTCGAGCAAGCATTGACGCGCGGCGACCTCGCTATCCGACAAGCGAATTCGGTACGCGCCACGGCGGTGCTGCACGCGCTCGGCAAAATGGTCGTCGACGCGTGCGCTACGATCGGCGACGAAGCGATCACGTCGATCCCCGACGGCGAGCGCATTTACGATCCGGAGGGCGGGCTCTGGCCGCAGACGCTTTTGATCTCGCTCGACGGCCCCGTCGAAGAAGCCGACCCGGATGAGATTCGCAAGGTATGGCTGCTGGCCGATACACCGTTGGTTGCGTTTCGCGTCGAATGGCAGCGCGCCGACGGCAAGATTGGCCGGCATGAAGCGCGCCCGTTTGCGATGGTCGCCTTCTTGAGCGACGTCGACATTCCGTGGAGTGACGACGAGGCGTGACGCGAACGGGGCGCGTTGAAGCGTCAACGCGTCAACGCATCAACCGACGCCTGAACAATACGGCGCAGATGAAAAACGGCACGATCGCATACGCGATCAGCACGCCTAGGTGCGCGACGACGCCCTCCATTGGGCGTCCCAACATGGCCGCGCGAATCAGCTCCACGGCGTGAGCGAGCGGCAAGACCATGGCGGCGCGCCGAATGCCTTCGGGCAACTGAGCGAGCGGAAAGAAAACGCCCGAGAGCAGCAGCATTGGGGTGAGTACGAGCGTCTGGTAAAACATGAAGAAGTCGTACGAAGGCGCCAGGGCCGTCACGATCATCGCTAGGCTCGCGAAAGCGAGTCCGGCCAGCGCGACGACAGGCAGCGCGAACAGCATGGACGGGAAGCGCGCATAGCCGAGCAGGCCGGCGACCAGCATGATCGCCGCGCCAGAGAGCACCGCCTTGCTTGCCGACCACACGATTTCACCGGCTACGATGTCGCCGAGCGTGAGCGGCGTGTGCATGATCGCCTCCCACGTTCGTTGCACGTGCATGCGAGAGAAGCCCGAATACATCGACTCGAACGTGGCCGACATCATGACGCTCGAGCCGACGGTGCCTGCCGCCAGAAAGGCGATGTACGAGACGCCGTCGACATGGCCGACCATGAGGCCAAGCCCCAAGCCCAGACCGAACAAATAGATCATCGGATCGGCCAAGTTGCCGATCAACGAAGCGGCCGCGAGCTTGCGCCATACAAGATAGTTGCGTCGCCAAACGGCGATCCAGTTGGTGGCGTTGGCCGGCAGCGCAAGCCGCCACAGGCGCGTTCGCTCGCGCGTGGCGGTGTCGCGCGCATGGGCAGGCGTATCGTAGCGCGGAGCATCCATGGTTCGGTCCTCGTCAATCCTGCATCTCGCGTCCTGTCAGTCGCAAGAATACGTCCTCGAGATTCGCGGGCCGGTGCACGTAACGCAGGCCCGGGCGTCCCGCCAGACGCGCGTGGACGGGCTCCGCGTCGCGCACGTAGCAAAACAGCGTTTCGCCGCTGATTTCCGTGCGCGCCGCGAACGGCGCCAATTCGTCACGCAACGCCGTGGGCGCCGGCCCGTACACTTCGATCACGTCGCAGCCGATTTCTTTTTGCACCAGTTCGCTCGGCGCACCTTCGGCGATCTTGCGCCCTTCCTCGATGATGCAAAGCCGATCGCACAGCCGCTCCGCTTCCTCCATGAAATGCGTCGTCAGCAAGATCGTCTTGCCGCGAACGAGCAGCGAGCGCAGTCGATCCCAAATCATATGGCGCGCCTGTGGGTCGAGGCCGGTTGTCGGCTCGTCGAGGATCAGCGCGTCGGGATCGTTGATGAGCGAACGCGCGAGCGTTAGGCGGCGTTTCATGCCGCCCGACAGTTCGCCCACGCGCGCATCGGCCTTACCCTCGAGGCGCGCGAATTCGAGCAGCTCGGGCACCATGGCGCGGGTTTTGCTGAGCGATAAGCCGTAATACCGCCCGAAGACAAGTAAGTTCTCGCGCACGCTGAAGTCGGGATCGAGGTTATCGAACTGCGGCACGACGCCTATCCGTTGCCGCGCAAAACGCGCGCCGGAGGGAATGCTTTGCCCACATAGTGCGATCGTGCCGGCATCCGGCTCGACGAGACCGAGCAGCATTTTCAAGGTCGTCGTCTTCCCCGCGCCGTTCGGTCCGAGCAGGCCAAAGCACTCGCCCGCGCGGACATCGAACGACAAGCCGTCGACGACGGCTTTATCGCCATAGTGCTTCACCACGTCGCGAAATTCGATGGCGTTGTTGGACATAGGACGAAGAAGAGAGAGGCACCGGTTCGATGCAGGCGGTGCCCCATTCTATTGCATTGGGCTAGATCGCTTGGCTCCGGCGCCAAGCGTCTCGCCGAGTGTGGCGCAAGGTCGCGCCAAGCGAAGTGCGGTGCTCGCGGGGGGCGTAGGCGTTTTCCAGCCTTGCCAGCTCGAGAGCGTCGCCCCATGATTGAACGATGAACCGCGATCAGCGCGGGCTGGGAGGCCATATGGCGAGCTACAAAAAAATCTTGCTGTGCTACGACGGAACGCGCGAAGGCCGTAAAGCGTTGCGGTGCGGCGCCGACCTCGCACTCGATCT
>JBQCDS010000088.1:0-2098 GCA_051961035.1 Trinickia sp.
CGCGCATCGTCGCCCGCCACAATCCCAACGACGCTTATAAGCTCGACCATTGGGAAGAATACCGGCAGCGCCGATTCGTCCCGAGCGGCGCCAGCCGCGAAGGGCTCATCATGTTCGACAACACGGCACCGACAGCCGGTGAGTTCGAAGCGTTGTTGCGCAGTGTGTTGAAACCGCCGGCCGCTGGCTCGGCAAATTGAGTGCAGCGCACCGCAACTCGGCGGGAGTGAACTCAAGCATGATGCGCGGCCTACCTTCGACGCGCCAGCGGGTTCGCCACGCACACGTTGCCGTATGCGTGGCTGCCCTCTTCTACGAGCGGCGTTCTCGAGGTCCAACTGATTGCCGCGTCAATCGGTACGGCGGTGCTTCGGTCCTTTAGGCCATTAGGCCTTCAGGCCTTTATGTCGCACCGCCTCTCTCAGGTTCGCCCTTGGCGCCGGCATCGCGCCGGGTGGGCATGTGTCTCCCCCAACTGGCCGGCCGTGGCCGCGTTCAGGCGGTGGCCATCGCGTCGAGGGTCGCACCTTCGTACAGGCGGCCAAAGCGATTGTCGAGGAACTCACGCAGCGAAACCTGCTCTTGCCGAACGAAGCCGTTTTGCGGCAGCTTCCTTTCGCGGAACAAGTCGAGCACCGCGCAGATGGCACCGGCCGTCGTGATTTGAATCGCGCTCATCGGCACGCCGCATACCGTTTTCGCGAAAATCTTGCGCGTGAAGACATCTTGCACGAGTTGTCCATCTCGCATGCCCGTCACCGTCACGAAAATCAGCACGACGTCTTGCGACGTGGACGGCACGGACCGGCGCATGATCGTCTTGAGCGTATCGCGATCGCTAGCGAGGCGCAGGTCTTCGAGCAGAAACTTCACGAGGTCGCGGTGCCCCGGATAGCGAACCGATTTGTAGTCGAGCGATTCGACGCGGCCCGAGAGCGTTTCGCACAGCGTGCCCAATCCGCCCGACGTATTGAACGCTTCGTACTCGGTGCCGTCGAGCGAAAAATGCTCGAGGCCTTCTAGCGGCTGCACCCATTGCGTGCGCCCATCGCGAATCGCTTCGCACGGCTGGCAATACTCGTTGATGAGACCGTCGACGCTCCACGTCAGGTTGTATTTCAGCGCGTTCGTCGGAAACTCCGGCAGCGCGCCGACGCGCATCTTCACCTCGCGCACTTCGGAAAAACGATTCGCCAGCTCATGTGCGGCAATGCCGATGAAGCCCGGTGCGAGGCCGCACTGCGGCATGAAAGCGTGCGAGGCGCCATCGGCGAGCGAGCGAATCGCATGCGTGGCCCGGACATCCTCGGTCAAATCGAAGTAGTGCACGCCAGCCGCTTTCGCTGCGGCTGCGACATTGACGGCGAGGTAATACGGCAGCGCATTGACCAACGCATCGAAGCCTTGCACTGCTGCGCGGATCGCATTGGAATCGGCCGAATCGATACGCTGCGTCGCGATCCCTTCGCTCGCTAGCTTATCGAGCGCGTGGGTATCCCGATCGAATGCCACGACTTCATAGTCGCCGGTTTCACGCAGCATATGGGCGATGGTGTGGCCGATCAGCCCTGCACCGACGATGGCTACTTTCATGCGCTTCTCCTTCGATTTTTCACGTTTCGGATTGTTGTGGCCGCTTGTGCGCGCCGTGCCGCGTTGCAAGAACGCGTCGCGTTCGAAACAGTGTAGGAAGAGACGAAAACGGAAAATAGACGCAAAGTGCTGCGTTTCGTCGAAAGATTTCGACGAAACGTCGGCCCAACACTACGTTTGGTCGAACTAGGCGTAGAAGGCCAACGGTGCGGCTAAGTGGCCCGGCGAGAATCAGCCGCCGAAAGCCGCACGGTCGATCTTGCGCGCGAGGATGATCGAGGTGGTCGTGCGCTCGACGCCTTCCATTTGGCCGATTTGATCGAGCAATTCGTTCAGACGGTCCGGCGAGGCCGCCCGCAGCCACGCCACATAGTCATACTCGCCGCTGACAGCACACAGCAACTGAACCTCCGGCATTTTCTCGAGCTGTGCGAGCGCGCGCGGGCCGAACTTGGGCGCGAGGATGATGCCGACATACGCGTTGATGCTGGCGTCGAGGACATCT
>JBQCDS010000089.1:0-6112 GCA_051961035.1 Trinickia sp.
CGGGCCTGCCGCGGCGGTTCAATGGCAATATGCGTTTTCGTCCACCTTTTTTTCCCCACATGCTTCTCGAATCCTTGCGTCCACCTTTTTCTAGCGAATCCGAACGAGCGACTCCAGCATGCCGAATCTTCCGCTTTTCCTTGCGGCGTCCATCGCGATCACGGCCGCGCCCGGTCCCGACAATTTGCAGGTGCTCGCGCGCGGCATCTCGCAAGGCCGCGCCGCTGGCCTCGTGGCCGCGCTCGGTTTCGCCGCCGGCTTGACGTTCCATACGACGCTGGCGGCGTTCGGCGTGGCGGCGCTCTTGCGCTCGTCGCCGCTGGCCTTCCAAATCGTCAAGATCGCCGGCGGCCTATACCTGATCTGGATCGGCATCAAAGCATTGCGCAGCCAAGGCCTCGCGAGCGCTCATTGCCGCCCGTCGCAGCCGCTCTCGGCGGTGTTTCGTCAAAGCGTCATCGGCAACATGATGAATCCGAAGGTGACGCTCTTCTTCGTCGTTTTTTTGCCCCAGTTCGTCGATCCGAGCGGCACGCAGCGTGTCGCGGTGCAAATGATCGAACTGGGCCTCGTGTTCATGCTGCAAACGCTTGCGATCTTTTCCGCGTTCGGGCTTTTTGCCGGCGCGCTCGGCGTTTGGCTCAAACGTCGCCCGCGCGTTGGCGTTTGGCTCGACCGGCTGGCGGGTGCGACGTTCATCGCGCTCGGGCTGCGCGTGGCATTGCGCGATTGAGCGAGCGGGCGAGCGCGTTAGCGGGTGAGTTGAAGCCCTTTAGATGAATCCAATCGACACGTTCGATCGTGCAAGGAATCCCATGAGTTTGTCCTGTATCGCCAGTGCGCGCCGCTTCGAGCCAAGCGCGCATCGGCCGCTCTTCATCCGCGCCGAGCAGGTGGGCTGGATTCGCGAAAGCGACATGCCGCTCATCGCCCAGTGGCCCGACGTGTTCGAGATCGATCCGACCGGCGTGGCGCTCGCGGCGCGCTTCGATATCGATGCCGATCGCCGCTCGGCCGCGCTCGCGACCGTCATCGGTGCGCTGGCGGCGCAGGGGCGAATCTGCGGCTGGCGCGATGAAACGTACGCTATCCGCAATACGTTCGACGGCGAGCCGCTCGCGTTCATCGAGCGCGCGGCCGCGCGCTTCTTTGGCACGATGACCTACGCGGTGCATTTGAACGGCATCGTAAAATACGCCGATCGCGCGCCGCAGCTTTGGATCGCCCGCCGCAGCGATACGAAGGCGACCGATCCCGGCATGCTCGACAACGTCGTGGCCGGCGGCATCGGGTGGGGCTTTTCGCTCGAGGAAACGATCGTCAAGGAGTGCTGGGAAGAGGCCGGCATCGAGGCCGCGTTGGCGAGCCAGGCCCAGCCGGGGCGTACCGTGCATGTGCTGCAATCGCTGCCCGAGGGCACGCAAGCCGAGCAGGTCTTCGTCTACGACTTGCATCTACCCGAGGATTTCGCGCCGCTGAACCAGGACGGCGAGGTGGGCGAGCACCGGCTTGCACGTATCGACGAAGTGGCGCGCTGGATCGAAGACGGCGCGATGACGGTCGATGCGAGCCTAGCGACGCTTGATTGCATGCTGCGACATCGCTGGATCGACGAGGACGCATGCGTCGGTATCGAATCGCTGTTCGCCGCGCCGCTCGCCCACGCGCCGAGCCGCACGGCGTGAGTCAATTAAAGGAGTTCATCGGTCTATGTCGACCCAACACAGCTTCATTTTGAAACTGTCGTGCCCCGATCGGCCCGGCATCGTTCACGCGGTATCCGGGTTTCTCTTCGAGCGCGGCGCCAACATTCTCGACTCCGCGCAGTTCGGCGACAGCCGCACCGGCGAGTTCTTCATGCGTGTGCACTTCCAGCAAGTGGGCGGCGATCCGGGGCTCGACGCGCTGCGCGAGGCCTTTTCTTCGCTGGCGAGCGAGTTCGAGATGCGTTGGGAAATTCACGACGCGGCGCTCAAACCGAAGGTCGTCATCATGGTGTCGAAGATCGGCCATTGCTTGAACGACTTGCTGTTCCGCTATCGGACGGGGCAGCTGCCCATCGAAATTTCGGCCATCATCTCGAACCACAAGGACTTCTATCAACTGGCCGCAAGCTACGACATTCCGTTCCATCATTTCCCGCTGACGGAATCGACGGGAGCCGCGAAAGCAGCGCAAGAAGCGCGCGTGCTCGAGGTGATCGATCAGCACAAGGCCGATCTCATCGTACTCGCACGCTATATGCAGATCTTATCGCCGAACCTGTGCGAGCATCTGTCGGGCCGCGCGATCAACATCCATCATTCGTTCCTGCCGAGCTTCAAAGGCGCGAAGCCCTACTACCAGGCGTTCGACCGCGGCGTGAAGCTGATCGGCGCGACGGCGCATTACGTCACCACGGATCTCGACGAAGGTCCGATCATCGAGCAGGAAGTGGAGCGGGTCGATCACAGCATGACGCCGGATCAACTCACGGCGATCGGCCGCGATGTCGAGTGCGTCACGCTCGCGCGTGCGGTGAAATGGCACGTCGAACATCGCATCGTATTGAACGGGACGAAGACGGTCGTGTTCCGTTGAGCGCCGCGCCGGGGGCGTCGGCCTTGTACTCGGGCCGGCGTTCCGTGTGAGCCGAGGGCCGGGCGCTGACTTCAAGCGAGGGGCCGGCGTCTAAATGAGCCGCAGGTAGATCAGCTCGCGCTTGATGTAGGCGTAGAAGATGGGCGCGGCAATGAGCCCCGGCACGCCGGCCGCCGCTTCCATGACGAGCATGGCGAGCAGCAACTCCCACGCGCGCGCCTCGATTTGCCCGCCGACGATCCTCGCATTCAAGAAATATTCGAACTTGTGGATCAGCACTAGAAAAACGAGCGAGGAAATGGCGGTGGGCAGGCTCACGGCCAGCGAGACGGCGAGGATCAGCGAGTTCGAAATCAGATTGCCGATGACGGGCAAGAGGCCCGCGATGAACGTGATCAGCACCAATGTTTTCGACAGGGGCAGTGCTTGATGAAACAGCGGCAGCCCGACGAGTAGATAAAGTGCCGTGAATACGGCATTGATCGTCGAGATCTTCACTTGGGCGAAAACGATACGGCGGAACGCGTCGGCAAAGCGCGCAGCGCGCGAGGCCAGCGCGGTGGAGAGCGGCAGCCGCTGCAAGCGGCGCTCGCTCGTGATCGCGATCATCGCGCCGATGATCATGCCGAACAACACGTGCCCGAAGCCGCGCGCGACATTCTTGCCGCCTTGCTGCAACTGAACCATGTGCGTCTGCACGAGCATGCCGGCTTTTTGTTTCATCTCCGAGACGTCGCCGGGCAGCATCGCCGAGAGCCAACCGGGCGCGCGCGCGCGAGCTTGATCGACGATCTGCATGACTTGATCGAGCAGGCTTTGGATGTTCGGCACCGTATGGGCGAAGTGCTCGGAGATGCCGATCGTAAGACTGGCGAGCCCGCCCACTACGACGCCCGCGATGACGACGACGGCCACCCAGCGCGCGCGATGGCTCGGCATGTGGCGTGCGATGCCAGGCGTGATCGTGTGGACGAGTTGATAGACGAGCATGCCGCCAAGCAGCGCGCCGAGCAGCTTGAAGTGCAGCACGGCCCACATACCGAAAACGGCGAGCGCATAGCTGCCGATCTCGACGCTGGATAACTTCGGCAAGCTCATGTCGCTCGTGAGCCGCACGGGACGCGTCCCGGCCTCGCGGATGCGGGCGTCTTCGGGGGCCTCGTTGCGCTTAGCCATGTGTTCCTTTTCTCCAACCGATGCCGGACGGCTCGGCACGCGCGGGGTACGCCGGGCCGCGCTCGTATGCCGCGATCAGCGGCGCTCGAGCAGCGGGGCGAGATAGCGCCCGGTAAAACTCGCCTTCGATTTCGCGATTACCTCGGGTGTGCCTTGCGCAATGATCTGCCCGCCTCCGGCGCCACCTTCCGGGCCGAGGTCGATGACCCAGTCAGCGGTTTTGATCACATCGAGATTATGCTCGATGATGACGACGGTATTGCCATGATCGCGCAACCGGTGGATGACTTCCAGCAGCAACGCGATATCGTGAAAGTGCAGGCCTGTCGTCGGCTCGTCGAGAATGTAAAGCGTGCGGCCCGTATCGCGTTTGGACAACTCCAGCGAGAGCTTGACGCGCTGCGCCTCGCCGCCCGATAGCGTCGTGGCCGATTGGCCGAGCCGAATGTAGCCGAGGCCGACATCGAGCAGCGTCTTGAGCTTGCGCGCGATGACGGGGACGGCGCCGAAGAACTCGTGCGCATGTTCGACCGTCATATCGAGCACTTCGCTGATGTTCTTGCCTTTGTACTGCACTTCCAGCGTTTCGCGGTTGTAGCGTTTCCCGTGGCACACGTCGCACGGTACGTAGACGTCGGGCAGAAAGTGCATTTCGACCTTGAGCACGCCGTCGCCTTGGCACGCTTCGCAGCGTCCGCCCTTGACGTTGAACGAGAAGCGGCCCGGATCGTAGCCGCGTTCCTTCGCGGACGGCACGCCCGCGAACAGCTCGCGGATCGGCGTGAACAAGCCGGTGTAGGTGGCCGGATTCGAGCGCGGCGTGCGGCCGATCGGCGATTGGTCCACATTGATGACTTTATCGAAATGCTCGAGCCCCTCGATCTGCTCGTAGGGTGCCGGCTCCGCCGACGAACCATACAGGTGCTGCGCGACCGCGTGGTAAAGCGTGTCGTTGATAAGTGTCGATTTGCCCGAGCCCGAAACGCCCGTCACGCAGGTGAGCAACCCAACCGGCAGATCGAGCGTCACGTGCTTCAGATTGTTGCCGTGGGCCTCGACGATGCGCAGGCGCCGCTCGTCGGGCTGCTTGCGTTCGTCGGGAAACTCGATGCGGCGCTCGCCGGCCAGGTACTGGCCCGTCAGCGACGCCGGATCCTTTTGCACTTGCTTCGGCGTGCCTTCGGCGATGATCATGCCGCCGTGCTCGCCGGCGCCCGGCCCCATGTCGACGACGTAATCGGCCATGCGAATCATGTCTTCGTCATGCTCCACGACGATGACGGAATTGCCCAGATCGCGCAGATGCTTGAGCGTGGCGATGAGACGGTCGTTGTCGCGTTGGTGCAGGCCGATGGAGGGTTCATCGAGCACGTACATGACGCCGGTCAGGCCCGAGCCGATCTGCGAGGCCAGACGAATGCGTTGTGCCTCGCCGCCCGAAAGCGTATCGGCACTGCGTTCGAGCGAGAGATAATCGAGCCCGACATTGTTCAAGAACATGAGCCGCGCGACGATTTCCTTGACGACTTTCTCGCCGATTTCGCGCTTGGCGCCCTCGAGCTTGAGCGTTTGGAAATACCCGAGCGCATCGCGCAGCGGCCAGCCGCTTACTTCGTAGATCGCGCGCGCATCGCCGTCCGCGCCCAGGCGCACGAAGCGCGCTTCTTGCCGCAACCGGGTGCCGTCGCACGACGGGCAGGCCTGATTGTTTTGATATTTCGCGAGTTCCTCGCGTACGGCGGCGGAATCGGTCTCGCGATAACGGCGTTCGAGATTCGGGATGATGCCTTCGAACACATGCTCCCTCACCGTCGCGCGGCCGCGCTCGTTGATGTACGAGAACGGGATCTGCTCCTTGCCCGAACCGAACAGAATCAGCTTGCGGATTTTCTCGGGCAGTTCCTCGAACGGCGTATCGATATCGAACTCGTAATAGGCCGCCAGGCTCTGCAGCATCTGAAAATAGAACTGATTGCGGCGGTCCCACCCCTTCACGGCACCGGCGGCGAGCGAAAGCGTGGGATGGGCGACAACGCGTTTCGGATCGAAGAAGGTGATTTGTCCCAGCCCGTCGCAATCGGGGCAGGCGCCCATCGGATTGTTGAACGAAAACAGGCGCGGCTCGAGCTCCGGCAGCGAGTACGAGCAGATCGGGCAGGCGAACTTCGAGCTGAACAGGTGCGCTTTGTCGGTGTCCATCTCCAGCGCGATCGCGCGGCCGTCGGCCAGACGCAGGGCCGTCTCGAACGATTCGGCCAGGCGCTGCTTCATATCGGCGCGCACCTTCAGCCGGTCGACGACGACATCGATCGAATGCTTGTCGTTTTTCTTCAGCTTAGGCAAAGAATCGACATCG
>JBQCDS010000090.1:0-9259 GCA_051961035.1 Trinickia sp.
TCGCTAAAGGGGACCGTTCAGCAATGCCGCGGTGGTTATGATGCGATGCACAATACACCCTTTTCGAGTCGACGCCCGCGCGCCGTTCACAGGAAGTGGGACATCTTGCCTAGGGTGCCATCGCACGAGCGCATCCCCGCGCACGGGCGCGGCTCGTTATACTGTCCCTTCGCACGTCGCTTCTCGTTCTTTCAATCGCTCCGCCGTCGCGCGGATCGAAGCACGCGGGAAAGCACGCACAGCCGATGCCCGATATGTACGACTTGCCTCTTCACCTCTGGTTTTCGATCACGCGCCTGGGCGGCGCGGGACTCACGCTGCCGCTCGCGATCGCCATCGCGCTTTGGCTCGCCATCGGCTATTCGCGCCGCTTGGCGCTCGGTTGGCTCGTGATCGTCGGTGCGGCGGCTTGCCTCGTCATGCTCACCAAGATCGCCTTTCTCGGCTGGGGAGTCGGTATTCGCGAATGGGATTTCACCGGTGTCAGCGGCCACGCGATGTTGTCCACCGCCGTTTATCCCGTTGCGTTTTTCCTCACCCTGTTGCCGGCCCGCGCGAGCCTCAGATTGGCGGGTGTCGCTTGCGGATTGGGGACGGGCCTCGCCGTTGGGTTGTCGCGTGTCGTGCTTAGCGCGCACTCGCCGTCCGAGGCCGTGGCGGGCTGCATTGTGGGCGCACTGGCCGCCGCTGCATTCGTTTGGTGGGCCTGGGATGCGAAGCCCAGTAAGTTATCGGCCGTGCCCGTCGCCGTGAGCCTGCTGATGCTGACGGCCGCGCTTCACGACGTGCGCTTGCCGACCCAACATTGGATTACCCACATCGCACTTCACTTATCCGGCCGCGAACGGCCGTATATCCGCGCCCGTTGGAAAGCTGGGCACTACGCCCCGCAACCGGTGTCCGCCCCATCTTCGGGGCGCAGCGCCGCGCTCATATCGCCTTTCGCCTGAGTCCCGCGTCAGGCGCGTATCGCGCACGATGGTCGATTGCGCGAACCGCTCAACGGCATAAACGGCTTGACCGCGCCCGCCTCGCTCGCCCGCTCATGGGCGAAATCGTATGTCCACCATTGGACGAAGCGCTATTACCTTCGCTATATTACGATCTGGCTTCCCGCTCCTTCCTCGTCTTTCATGAACGCACCCGTGTCCACTTTCCGGCACCGTCTTCGTACGCTCGCGCTTTGCGCCGGCGCCGTTGCCGCTTGGTCGCTCCAGAGCGCCGCGCGTGCCGACGAACTCGTCGTGTCGGCCGCCGCTAGCCTGACGAACGCCTTTCGCGCAGTCGCGAGCGCGTTTGAAAAGACGCACCCAAACACGAACGTGGTGCTCAATTTCGGCGCGTCGGATGCGCTGCTGCAGCAAATCCTCAACGGCGCACCCGCCGACGTCTTCGCATCGGCGGACGAAATCGCGATGGATAAAGCCGTCGAAGCCAAAGCCGTGTCGCCCGCCACCCGACACGATTTCGCCACCAATTCGCTCGTCATGATCGTGCCGTCCGACAGCAGCCTGAAGGTGCCGTCGGTGCGCGACACGATCGGCCTGCCGCAAGTCAAACGCATCGCGCTCGGCGATCCAGCCTCGGTACCCGTCGGCCGGTACACGAAAGCCGCCCTCGAACACGAAGGCACCTGGAATGCCGTCAACGCCAAGGCCGTACTCGCCAACAACGTGCGGCAAGCGCTCGATTACGTCGCGCGCGGCGAGGTGGAAGCGGGGTTTGTCTACAGCACCGATGCCGCGCTGATGCCGGAAAAGGTCAAGATCGCCGCTGTCGTGCCCACCGAAAAGCCCGTTGCCTACCCGCTGGCACTTGTGAAGCGCAGCACGCACGCAGCCGATGCCGAAGCATTCGCCCGCTTCGTGCTCTCGCCGGCAGGCCAGGCGATCCTCACCCGATACGGCTTCAAGCCGCCGGCGAGCCACTGAATTCGACACCGCACGCTATGCAAGACGCCTGGATCCCGCTCGCTCTCTCGCTGAAAGTCGCCGGTTGGGCGACGGCGCTCGATGCGCTGCTCGGCGTGGCGGCGGGCCTTGCGCTCGCACGCTGGCGCTCGCGAGCGCGCGATGTCGTCGATGCATTGTTGACGCTGCCGCTCGTCATGCCGCCGACGGTGCTCGGCTACTACCTGCTCGTCGTGCTCGGCCGGCGCGGCCCGATCGGCGCTTGGCTCGATACGTTCGGCATCCGGCTCGTCTTCACGTGGGAGGGCGCTGTCATCGCGTCGATGATCGCAGCGTTCCCGCTCGTGTTGAAGGCGGCGCGCTCCGCCTTCGAAGCTGTCGATCCGCAATTCGAACACGCGGCGAGGACACTCGGTATCAGCGAAACCGCGGTGTTCTTTCGCGTAACGCTGCCGCTCGCGGCGCGCGGCATTCTAGGCGGTGCGCTGCTCGCGTTCGCGCGCGCGCTCGGCGAATTCGGCGCCACGCTGATGGTGGCCGGCAATTTGCCGGGGCGCACGCAAACACTGTCGATGGCGGTGTACTCGGCCGTGCAGGCCGGCGACGATCGTACGGCCAATCTGCTCGTTCTCGTGACGTCGATCGTCTGTGTCGTCGTGCTGCTCGTGGCGGGGCGACTCGTTCCGCAGCACAAGCTGTTGACGTCTCGCTAGTTTAGGACTTGGCCATGACGCTGACCGTCGACATTCACAAAACATTCGCGACGCGCGAACGCCGCTTCGAATTGCGCGTGTCGTTCGAGGGGACGTGCCAGCGAATGGTACTGTTCGGGCCGTCAGGCGCCGGCAAGTCGTTGACGCTGCAAGCCATCGCGGGTCTACTCGAGCCGGATAGCGGTGCCATTACGCTGGATGGCGACGTGCTGTTCGACTCGGCCCGCCGCATCGACGTACCCACACGCTCGCGAGGCGCCGCTTATCTGTTCCAGGATTACGCACTGTTTCCGCACTTGAACGTCAGGCAAAACGTGGGCTTCGCGTTGCGGCGCGGCTGGCTCAATCCGCGCTCGCGCGACACCGCGCGCGAGGTCGAGTATTGGCTCGACGCGTTCGATTTGATGGCCGTCGCGGGTAGCTACCCATCGCAGCTATCGGGCGGGCAAAAGCAACGGGCGGCGCTCGCACGCGCGCTCGTGGCCGAACCAAGAATCCTATTGCTGGACGAACCGTTCGCGGCGCTCGACTCTGGCATGCGCGAGCGGATGCGCCGCGAGCTTTCGGAGCTGCAAACGCGGCTGGACATTCCCATGGTTCTCATCACGCACGACGAAGCGGACGTGGCTGTCTTCGGCGATCAAGTCGTTCAACTGGATCGAGGCCGCGTGCGGGAAATCGCCCCCTACGAAGGACTTGCGGCGCGGGACGCTTAGCGTTGACGGCGGAGTTTCGCGGCTTTTCGTCGCTGTGTGCAGCTTCTCGTTGGTTTTCGTTGCCGCCCTTGCGCCGCGCCGTTGAGATTGACGCGCCGTTGCGCGTGCCGCGGTCAGTCGGCCGTGCCGAGAATCACGCTGGATGCTTTGAAGACAGCGGTCGCCCGTTTGCCTTCCGCCAGCGCGAGCGCGTCGGCGCTTTCGTTCGTCACGACGGCGGCCAGCACCGTCGAATTGGCGTCGGGCGGCACGCCCGTGGCGCCGTCGAGCGCCAGCGAGACCTCGGTGTTGACGGCACCGCGCGTGACGCGTGTGATCGATCCGCGCAACTGATTGCGCGCGGATAATCGCAACGGCTGCCCGGTATCGGCATCGTCAGCCACGAGCATCACCCACGACGCCTTCACGAGCGCGAAGGCCGGTGCGCCTACTACGAGACCGAGGGTCTGCGTGCTTTCATGCGTGATCACCGCGACGATCGTCTGTCCGCCCGGCAGCGCGAGTGCGATTTCGTCGTTGACGCTGCCGCGCACGACGGTGGATACCGTCCCGTAGAGTTGATTGCGAGCGCTCGTTTTCATGCCGATTCTCCCGATCAATGCCCAATCGCCCGCGAAATGCTCGATCGCGGCGCTCGCGCGTTCGATGAACTTGCGATGTTCGCGCTCGACGGCATGGAATGTATCAATGAGACGGTGAGCGCGCGGCGTGAGTGTCGTGCCCCCGCCGCCCTTGCCGCCCACCGCTCGGACGACGAGCGGCTCGCCCGCCAGATTGTTCATCGCATCGACTGCATCCCATGCGGATTTATAGCTGATTCCCACCGCCTTGGCGGCGGACGTGATGGAACCCGTATCGCGTATCGCCGCCAGCAGCGCGATACGTGCCGCGCCGCCGAGCGTCTCCTGCCCCGCGCACAGCCAGACAGAACCGCTGAGCTCGAGCGGTGCGGGCAACGTCTCGCCAGCAACGGGACTCGCCGATGACGGGGGATGTTCGCTCATGAGGACTCGCATGGCGGGAGGAAGACGCAATTATAGGCGGCATCGGCATCGGCATCGGCATCGGCATCGGCATCGGCATCCAACGATGACCACGCGGTTCGGCGGCTACGGCGCGCGCATGATCTTCGGCTTATCCAACGCCTGCAACAGCCGTTCACCTTCGATAGCAGACCAGCGGTTCACCGCCTCACACCATCCTCGCGCGAAGCCGTGCTCGTACGGCGGCACATCGAGCGCTTCGAGAAAGAGCAACGCCGACGTGGCGTCGCTGCCGTCACCCAGCACGCTTTGGATTCTGCCGAGCTGCTTCGCGACCTTGCGCCGCGTCTTGCGCGACGCCAAAGGCTCGAAGAATTCGAGGGTGTAACGCAACCGCTTGGCCTCGATTCGTCGACGATGACGTTCGGCGGGCGTCAATGCTGTTAGCTCACGCTTGCCGAGCAGACGCCGGTAGTGTTTGCGCACCCGCTTGGCCGCGTAATCGGCAAGCGCCTTGTCGATCATCACGGACGGCCCCGGCGTGCAGCGCTGCGCCGCCAGCCAGTGCAACCAAGCGAGGCAGAGCGCCGCGTAACGGCGTGTACGCAGCGCCGCGCGCACCTTGGCCCTCGCTTCGTCGCGGCGCGCGGCCGCTCGCTTTTGCAACGGGGCCCACACCGCCGCATCGATATCGGCCGCCGCCAACGCCGGCAGCGTGGTATCGGCGAAGACATCGAGATCGCGCGCGTCTCCAAGCAAGCCGCCCAGCCATTCCACTTCGGGAGCGATTGCGAGTTTCCAGGTATCGTCGGCCCAACGCGGGAACGTCTTCAGCAAGGTTTTCAAACGACGCAATGCGACGCGCATCTGATGGACGAATTCGGTGCCGTCCACGCTGTCACGCACACCGGCTTCGTTGCCGAGCCATTGCCGCGCCACGTTCGCACCCGCGCTGATCAGCGCGCCGTGCGGCGTCTTTACACCGGAAAGATCGATGTGCGCCGCGCGCACCGGCACTTCGCCGGCGCTCGGCGTACAGGAAGCTCGCTCGTAGCCGTCCGTCAACGTCGGAAAGACGGGCAGCGTATCGGCTAATGCCCCGGCCGCCGCGAACAGCGCTCGCAGTGCCGCGAGCCGCGCATCTTCTTTCGCGTCATGTGAAGTGGACGAGGTGTGCGCTTCGTCCGATCGCTTTCCAGTGGGTGCCGCCGGCGACGTGACTGTGTCGGATGCGGCATGCGCTGCGTCGATTCGGGCAGCGAGGCGCAGTTCGCAAAATGCGACGGGCATGGCGCCATGCTCTGACGAAGAAGCCGTTGCAGCCGGTGTCGATGGGGCGCCCTCCGATGACTCGGCCGCCGCGCCGCCCGCGCATTCGAACGCGCTACGTGCGTCGTGAAGCTCGATGTCGACGACTGCGCCGTCGGGTCCGCTCCATCGCCAAACGCCGCGACGAACTGCAAGCGCGGGAGTTGGCGCGAGCTTATCGGGCTTGCCGAGCACGTCTTTGAACCCCTGTGGGATGACATCGCTCAGCGCGAGCGATGTTCCGGCTTTGAGCGGCTCCTCGCAAACCGTTTCGCATCGCCAGACACCGGGGGTCAGCTCCGTCGCGCGCGCAGCCGTGAGGCAAGACACGCCATCCGCGCCGGCCGCTAGCGTCACACGCAACGCGCCCCCGCACTCGATGAATGCGCGCACGGTCGAGCGCTCAAACGCGCTGAGTGCCTCGATGCCCGGGTTTCTGCTCAATGCATCGGCGATGGCGGCGCCGGTGTCCGCGTGCGCTTGCTCATGCGCGGTGCCGCCGCCCCCGCTTCCCCGCTCGATCGTGGTCGAAACGGTGCTTCGGCTCGCGCTCGCGCCTGAGTGATGAGCCGCGCGGCCGCGATGCCTTGATGCGCTCGGCCCGGCCATCCATTCGCTCGCGGCCTTGGCTTCCACCGCAAGCACGAGTTCAACGGTGCCCGACATCGCGGCTCCCCCAAGCTGATGTGCACCGTTCATGATATACACGGCCGCAGCTCGACATATCCCCTAACTTCCGCCAAAACGATTTCGCCGCGCAAAAACCGCCACGGCGGATACGTCAGCCCGGGACGTATTGCGCTTCGCCGTTGCCGAACGACCAGTTCTCGGGCAACACCTCCACCAGGTTGATGAAGACGTCCTCTTTTCTGACGCCCGGGTTATCCGCCAGCAGCTCGACGATACGCCGGTACAGCGCCCGCTTTTTCTCGAGCGGCCGCGTGTTGCTGACGGTCAATTGGATCATCACGAAGCCGTCGCTTCGTTCGATGCCCAGGTAGCCCCGGTCGTAAATCAGATCCTCGGGCGCGTGCTCGGACAGAACCATGAAACGGTCGTCTTTCGGCACGTCGAAGGTTTCGACGAGTGCGCGCAGCACGCCGTCGGCCAACGACTGCTTGTGGGCGGCCGAACGGCCGGCAGTAACCGAAATGCGAGCGAGCGGCATGGCGTTTCTCCTTTAAATGTCGGGCAGGTGCAGGCAGAATACGGCCCATCTATCATAATGAACAGAAATCAAACACGATTTCTCTCATTTACGTTTGAAATGAAAGTACTCGACCTCGATGCAGTGCGGGCGTTCGTCCATGTGGCCGACTTGCGCAGCTTCACGCTAGCCGCCGAGTTGCTCGGCACGACGCAATCGGCCGTCAGCCTGAAGGTGAAGCGGCTGGAAGCGCACATCGGCAAGCCGCTGCTCGAACGCACGCCGCGCTCGGTACGGCTCTCGCCGGCCGGCGCCGCGTTTCTCGATGCTGCGCGCGAGCTGCTGCAAGCCCACGATCGCGCGCTCGGCTCGCTCGGTACCGAGCGCCGGCGGCTGAAGGTGGGGCTGAGCGAACACGTTGCCGGGCCGAATCTCGCTCCGCTCGTCGCGAGCTTGCATCGGCACGATCCGCGCCTCGTGATCGAAATGCATTTGGGTTCGTCCGCCGCGCTCGTCGCTCAGTACGAAGAAAGGCGACTCGATGCCGCCATCGTGCGGCACGAGCCCGACGAACTCACAGCGCGCGCGGGCCACACAGGCGGCATGACGGGCGGCGAAGCGTTGTTCGTCGAACCGCTCGTGTGGCTGGCGGCGTCGGATTGGGCGCCGCCGGCGGAAGCGCCGCTGCCGCTCGCCGTGCTTTCGGGGCCGTGCGGCGTACGCGCGGCGGCACTGCGTGCGCTGGAACGCGCGTCGATCGCTTGGGAAGAGACGTTCGTGGGCGGCGGAATGGCGGCGATCGGGGCTGCGCTTTCTGCGGGCCTTGCCGTTTCCGCGCTTGCTCGGCGCGTGGCACCGCCTGGAGTGGTCGATGTCGGCGAGAAGTTCGGATTGCCGCCGTTGCCGCAATCGCATGTCGTCATGTACTCGCGCGTGCGCGAGCCCCGCTCGGCGGACGCGCTGCGCACGCTGGCGAAATCGCTCATGCGTGCCTAGCGCGTAGCGGCGAGCGGGGCGTTCGAGTTTGACGACGAGCCGCCTCGCGGTCAGTGCGTATCGATACGGTACTGAACGAACTCGCTACGTGGCGCATAGCTGTCATACAAGCCCCGCGCCCGGTAATTGTTTTCCTTGGTGGTCCAGTACACACGGGACCAACCCTGGCGATGGGCCTCTTCCAGCAGCCAGTCGATCAACTGACGCCCAACGCCGCCCGCACGCACAAGCGGATCGACGAACAAGTCCTGCAAATAGCAAACGGGCGTGAGCAACGATGTGCTTTCGTGCACGACGTAGTTCGCCATGCCGACGACTTCGCCGTCTCGCTCGGCGACGATCGCATGAACGGGCGAGCGCTCATCCAGGATACGCGACCAAGCGTGCTGCGTGATCGGCTCGGAAGGTTCGCGTTCGTAAAAGCGCGTGTAGCCGTCCCAGAGTTCGCGCCAGCGTGTTTCGTCGCGTGCTTCGATTCTGCGTATCGTCGTCATCGTTGGATAAGTAGTTGTTGGCCGAATGTCGACGATTATTGCTCAGCTCGGCCAGCCATGTGCGGTACGCAAAGCGATTTCGTGTTCGGCAGATCTGTTGGCAGTGAGCCGCGCCCGGCTGCGGGAGCGGGCGCAAAATAAATTGAGCCTAAGTTCGAGCAGTCGTAGCCGCTACTGCTTGTCCCGTCTCGCGAACTGATCGTTGTCGGCCGAATTGCAACATCGCGATACTGACAAGAACCAAACCTATAGCAGCGATTTCAAGAGCACCCACCTTTTCGCCGGCCAGCCATCCAATGAGCAGCGCAACCGTGGGCGTAATATAAGTCGCGCCGGAAGCTGCGACCGGGCCAAGCTCCTGCAGCAGGAAATAATAAATCAGATAGGCAACGCCGGTCCCTAAGATACCTAGTCCCACCACGACACCGGCTGCCGCACGCCAGTCGTGAAGTATGCGCCCGATTCCCGTGAAGTTTGTAAGAACAGCAAGAATAAGCAGCGCCAAACCCATCTGCCACGTCACCAGCGTCAGCGGCGGTAGTTTGAACGGCGATAGGTAACGCTTGACGTACACGTACGAAAACCCAAGGACGCTTGCGGCTGCCAACATCCACAAGACGCCAGCGTTATCGATAGGATTGCTCGCCCCCTCCCAAGGGCGAGCAATCAGAACAATACCAGCGAAGCCCACAACTATGCCCGCTGCCATTAGCCGGTTCACTTTCTCGGTCCGAAGGAATAACAAAGAAAAGATAGCGGCGAAAATGGCTATTGAACCGCCCAAGACGCCCGCGATCCCGGAAGGGAGCAACGCGGTGCCTTTGACGATGGCTACATAATAAAAAGCTGTCGCGACAGCTGCCATCACGAAAAAGTGTGGCAAATGCCGCGCTTGGCTACGGTTGATCGCTCTCCGACGCCACGCGGCGAACGCCAGCGGCAGGAAACCGAACATGACTCGCAAAAAAGCAGTCTGCATCGGACTGATCCAA
>JBQCDS010000091.1:0-16175 GCA_051961035.1 Trinickia sp.
ACGGCGAGTACGTGGGCGTCGACAGCAATTTCGCCTACCGCACGACCGCGCTCATGCACGGGCAAGCGGCGATGCTCGACCCGTTCAACCCGTCGCAGGCGTCGCTGGCGACATCGCTCGATCTCGATTACACGCAGGCGCTCGCCGGGCTCGTTAGAACGAAAGGCACGACAGGCGGAACCGGCGCAACGGGCGCAACGGGCACAGTGGCGACCGGAAAGATGATTTTCTCGGGCGGCATGATCGGATACCTCGATACGAGGGACCCGAACGCACCGTATTTTGCCGTGAGCGCATTCGTGCAGTGATCGGATAACTCACGAACTAGGCCTAGGAATAAGACATGGGGAACAGGAAGCTATTCGTGCTGCTCGCTGCGGCTTGCGTGTCGACGAGCACTTACGCGCAGCATGCCGGCGACAACGTCGTCTCGCTTGGTTGGTTTCATATCGCGCCGCAATATACGAGCGATCCACTCACCACGCACGTCGCACCGGTGTCGATCAACGGGCCGCTCGGGCTGCCGTCCGCTTTCACATCGGCAGGGACAGGATTGGCTGTCAGCAATGCCAATACGCTCGGGCTTACGTTCAGTCACTTCTTGACCGATCACCTGGCGCTGACGGCCATGGGGGGTGTTCCGCCCGAATTCCAAATCAGCGGTTATGGCGTGATTCAACCGCCGGGGCCCGCCGGCGCGCTCGGTCAGGAAAATCTGAACGAACCTTCGAACAACCCGCTTGTCGGCAGAGTGCGCCAATGGACGGCCGGCGCGATGCTTCAGTATTTCTTCGGCAAGGCGCAGTCGAAGTTTCGGCCGTTCGTCGGCGTCGGCGTGACCTATAGCTGGTTCAATTCGTTTCGGCTCAATCCTTACTTCTCGCAATCGCTCAACGAAAATCTCGGCAGCATTCTCGCGGCCGGTGCTGGAAAACCGGGGCCGACCAGCATTTCGGCGAAGTCTTCTTCGTCATGGACACCGATCTTCAATATCGGCGCGAGCTACGCCTTGAGCGAGCATTGGCAACTCAATGCCTCGGTGTCCTATATGCCGCTGAAGACGTACGCCGAAACGGACATCAAGGCCGCCGACGGCACGTTGCTCGCCGTCAGTAAAGCAAAACTCCGAGCCGATCCGATCATCACCTTCCTGGCGGTTTCCTATCGGTTTTGATCAATCTCGTTGCGCGGCGCGAGCGTATCCGTCTTAGAGAGCACGCGACAAAATATTCATTTTACGAATGCCCGAGCGCGTCGCACAATTCGGTTTTTCCGCGACCGCGCATGTCGACGTCCCTGCCATGACGGATCGCTCATTCGATAATGAGGTGCATCATGACGAACCCGCTCGGCCCGCACGCCAAATCGTATGGGCAATTCGAAAGCAAGCAATATGTGCAATTCGAGAATGAACGTACCCGTCCGGTCATGGATCTGCTCGCCGCCGTGCCGCACACCACGATCCGTACGGCAATCGATCTCGGGTGCGGGCCGGGCAATTCGACCGAGGCATTAGCCGCGCGGGCGCCCGGTGCCGAGATTCGCGGGCTGGATTCATCGGCCGACATGATCGAAGCGGCACGCGAGCGGCTGCCCGACGTGCGCTTCGACGTCGCGGATCTCACTACATGGGACGACCCTGGCCCGTATGATTTGATTCTCTCGAATGCGACGCTGCAATGGCTCCCTGCGCACGAGACACTGTTTCCGAAAATCGTCGGCACGCTGGCACACGGCGGGCATCTCGCTGTTCAGATGCCGGACAATCTCGACGAACCCTCGCACCGCCTCATGCGTGAAGTTGGCGAAGCCGGCCCATGGGCGGACAAGGTAAAAGGCGCCTCGCGAACCGAGCGATTCGATCCACGCCGCTACTACGCGCTGTTATCGCCGCTGTGTTCGCGCGTGGACGTGTGGCGCACGACCTACTATCATCCGCTTCGCGGCGGCGCCGATGCAATCGTCGAATGGTTCAAGGGAAGCGCACTGCGGCCGTTTCTTGCAGCGCTGAACGACGATGAGCGTGGCGATTTCCTTGCGCGTTACCGCGATGCCGTGGCAACCGGCTATCCGGCACTCGACGACGGCACGGTTTTGCTGCCGTTTCCGCGGCTGTTTATCGTGGCGACGCGCAACTGACAGCGCGGCGTGCGCACTCGCAAACGTTCGCTCAGCCCCCCGAGTCGGCCATTGGCTTCCAACGCGCACCGGCGTGCCGTTCGCGCCTTCCTGACAGGCCCAGTAATTGCAGTGCCTGTCCGGTCAAGGAGAGGCGCATGGACGACGATAAGATTGCCGGGCCCGAAAGCGCTGTCATCGATCCTGTCGAGCGATCGTGGATTCGGCGGCTGGGCCCAGGCTTAATTACAGGCGCGGCGGACGACGATCCGTCCGGAATCGGCACGTATTCGCAAGCCGGCGCGCAGTTCGGCTACAACCTGCTATGGACGCTGCTGCTGACGTACCCACTGATGGCCGCCATCCAGCTCGTGAGTGCGCATATCGGCCGCGTGACCGGCAAGGGCCTCGCGTCGAACATGCGCCAGCATTACTCGCGATGGCTGCTCTACGGCGCGGTGATCCTGCTCATCGTCGCCAATGTCATCAATATCGCGGCTGACCTGTCGGCCATGGGCGCGGCGGCCGAACTGCTCGTGAAAAGCCCCCAGCAATTGAATGTCGTCGTTCTGGGCGCGCTGTCGGTCTGTCTACAGATCTTCATTCCCTACGATCGATATGCGCGCCTTCTCAAATGGACAGCACTGGTGCTGCTCTCTTATGTGGTCGTAGCGCTCGTCGTCCCCGTAAAGTGGGGCGACGTCGCGCACGCCATCGTGCTGCCGCACGCCACCCTGACATCGGCTTATCTCACGACCATCGTCGCCGTGCTCGGCACGACGATCAGCCCCTATCTATTCTTCTGGCAGGCATCGCAGGAAGTGGAGGAAATGCGCGCGAAACCGGGGCAGAAACCATTGCGTCGGGTGCCGCATCAAGCACCGGCGCAACTGCGTCGGATGAACTTCGATACATGGGTGGGCATGGGGGTGTCGAACGCCATCGCGTTCTTTATCGTGCTGACAGCGGCGGCCACGCTCCATGCGCATCACATCGAGGTCAAGACATCCGCGGATGCCGCACGGGCGTTGGAGCCAATCGCCGGCCGTTTCGCCTACGTGTTGTTTTCGCTTGGCATCATCGGCACGGGCCTGCTCGCCCTGCCGGTGCTGGCCGGGTCCGCCGCCTATGCCGCGGCGGGCAGCTTTAAATGGCGCAGCAGCCTAGCGCTGCATCTCTCGCTCGCGCGGCAGTTCTATGCCGTCATCGCATTGTCGATCGTCGGCGGGGTGATCATTACCTTCATGCATTTCGATCCGATCCGGGCGTTGTACTGGAGCGCCGTGATCAACGGCATCACGGCCGTGCCGATCATGGTCGTCATCATGCACATGGCGCAGAGCCGGCGGGTCATGGGCGAGTTCGCCGCCAAAGGGCCGCTTGCATGGGGCGGATGGCTCACGACGATCGCGATGGCCGTCGCGGCGGTGGGCATGTTCGCTCCCGGTTGAAGTCGACGGGATGCTTTAGCGTTGTTCCTCTTTCGTTTTAGGCCGCTGTACTGGCTGTTTCGACTCCGATCCGCGTCGCGCGGGCTCTTGCGTACAGGCGTCCGGCGGCGCTTTATACGGAAGATCGTTGCAGCAGCAGGCATAAATGGGGAACCCATAGGCGTTCGTGCCGACGATGGTCGTCGGCCCATGTAATGGACACACCGCTTTCATGGCTCCCTCCACCACTCGGCCGTCAACGGCTACATCGTACGCTTGGCGGTTTCGTTTGGTCATCTGGCGATGATGCGGTGATTTGTCTGCGTAGTATGGGTAGCGCGCCGGTTTGGCGTAGACTGCGCCAGATCCCGTCCGCTCGCGATGTTCCCCATCGCGACGATCGAAGCTCCCGTTATGCAAGGAGGCCTCTCGCATGCATGCAGTCCCTTCGTCGGATAGCAGCGCCATCGGCTCGACCTCGAGCGCGCCCGTGCGCGATTTGCGCCGCGTCCCCATCCATCCCGATCACTGGTACCCCTTGGCTTGGTCGAAAGAGGTCAAGCGAGGCAAAACGCTTGGCGTGCAATTTGCCGGCGATCCGATCGTGGTCGCGCGAACCAAATCGGGAACGGTATTCGCATTGGAAGATCGTTGCGCGCACCGGCAGGTGCCGCTACATGCCGGCGTGGTGGACGGCGAATCCATCCGTTGCGGCTATCACGGCTGGACATACGACTCGTCCGGCCGCTGCGTCGATGTGCCTTACCTCGGGCGGGAGCGCCTGCCCAACGGCGTGCGGGCCTATCCTTGCCGCGAGGCGCACGGCCTGATCTTCGTTTTTCCGGGCGACGCGGCGCTGGCCGACGAACGACCACTGCCCGATCTGCCGTCAGTGACGGACAAGGCCTATAAAACGCGCCGCTTTGGGCGCGAGGTGAAGTGCCACTACTCGTTCATGCACGAGAACCTGATGGATATGAACCATCAGTTCCTGCACCGCCGGCAGATGGGGCAGATGCGTGCTCGCTCGCTGGGCCGCCGTCGCGGCGACGATTGGGTGGAAGTGGATTACACCTTTGCGCGCACGGAAGGCAAACAGCCCGTGGGCGAAGCGCTCGTATTCGGTGCGGGCAAGAAAGGGGACGGCGGGCAGGACGATAAAGACGTCATGACCGTGCGCACCGGCTATCCCTATCAGACGCTCCAGATTCGCTCGGGCAGCGGCACCTTGGTGATGGATCTATGGATTGTCTACGTGCCGCTGGATGCGGCGCAACGCACGAACAGAACGTTCGGTCTGCTTTCGATCCGCAGGCCTGGCATTCGGTTCGCGCTGGATGTCGCGTGGCCGCTGCTGGTCTGGTTCACCGAGCGCATTTTCAAAGAGGACCGCTGGATCGTCGAGCGCGAGCAAGAGGCCCACGACAAGCAAGGGGCCGACTGGAATCACGAAGTGTTTCCCGTCATCAACGAATTGCGAGACTTGTTGCGCAATTGCGGCGGCCGCACGGTGATCCCGATTCGGCAGGCGGGCGATTCGGCCTGACGGCTTTGGGGCCGGACTTTCGGTGACCGCAAACGCCCAGGCACTTTCCCACAGCGTTGACCCCACGGCGTCCGCGGCGAACGAGTGCCGGCAAATCCATGGCGTTTCATGGTAATTCTCCGAATCCGCTGAAGAAATCTCGTGCCGATGCCCTGCGCGCGGCATCCTGTGCGAGGCGCCGGCGATCTCGCCGCCGGTCCCTCGGCAACCCCATTTCGCCCGTGTGGATTCTTGCAGGCCCATTTAAGTTTGTCAGCAGTGTGCCGATAGATCGGTATGGGGATTCCGGCGTCGTCGCGTGGCTTGGGGCAGCCGCAACCCATCGAACCATTTCATCACCAACGTTCACTTGGATCTCGGCTAGGGTTGTCGCGCTTTATTCCACGCTCATGATTTTCGGCTTGCATCTCGACATTGCCCGCACCATCGTGCAGTGGTGGCAGCGCTGCACCGGCAAGGACCACAGGCTTGCGGTCACGGTCTTGCTCGTGCTCGCGGGCCCCGCCATGTTCGTGATCGGCACGGCCTACACGCTGGCATGGCACGAGCATACGAATCAGACGCGCGCTCACGCCTTACACGTTCGCCATGACCTCGACACGCTGCAAACGCTTTATTTCCGAGCGAATGCGGATTTTCTGCAAGGATTCGGCAGCGCCCGCTTGGGGTCGTTCGCATGGCCGGTCGATCGAGTGGGAGCGGCAGTTCTCTGCTTTAAGCATCTAGAAGTCGGCTATTCGAACGATCCGAAAAGCGCGGCGGCCGTGCAGTTGTTGCAGCGCGAAACGGCGCAATGGGCCTATCTGCTGGCGGAAATCGCCGTGAATGCAACGCTCGAGAACGGTCGTGCGTCCGTGGATAGCGCGCGCCTGCTCGAAGCCAATCGCTTGCTGGAACAGATTGCATCGCAGCTCGTGGCGCTTCGCCATGCGCAAACCGCGATACTGCGCGCGACTTCCGAGAGCGCGACCCGGCACATGGAAATCGAGGGCATCGTGCTCGCCTTGAGCGCTTTGATCTGTTGTGGGCTACTGGGGTACGCCTTCGTCGCTCAGTACCGTACGGGTCTCGCCCGACGCGATCTGCGCCTGCGCAGCCGCGCGCTCGACGCAATCGGCAACGGCGTGCTGATTACCCGCTCGGGCCGGCAGGGAGAGCAAATCGAATACGCCAATCCCGCTTTTGAGCGAATCACGGGCTATGCGCGCGGTGAGATCGTCGGGCGCGATTACGAAACGCTATGCGCCAATCGCGCGAACGGGGCGTTGTTCGGTCAAATGCAAAAAGCCCTTGCAAAAAAAGACGATCCTACGACGTTACTGCAAAGCCGCCGGGCGAACGGCGAGCTTTTTTGGAATCAGTTGCACGTCGCATCCGTGAGCGACGAGCGTGGCACGGCGTCGTATCACATATCGGTGATGAACGAGCTCACCGAGCTGATCGACTCGCGCGATCGTCTCGTCATGCAGGCACGGCGCGACGCGCTCACCGATCTTCCGAACCGCGTCACGCTGCACGAGCTAGTCGATCAGGAGATCCATGCGCAACGCCCGTTCGCGTTGCTGTTCATGGATCTCGATCACTTCAAGGATGTCAACGACAGCCTCGGCCACGGCGCGGGCGATCGGCTGCTGTGCGAGGTGGCACGACGCCTGTCTGCGTGTGTCACCAGCGACGGCATCGTGACGCGCTACGGCGGCGATGAGTTCGTTACGATGCTGGCTCGCCCGCACGACAACCAAAGGCTTGCCGCGCTGCTAGAGCGCATCGCGCGCGCGTTCGACGCCCCCGTGCAAATCGACGATACGCAATTGCGCGTGCAGTTGAGCATCGGCGTGGCGTGCTACCCCGACGACGGCGCCAACGCAGACATCCTGCTGAAACATGCGGATCTTGCGATGTATCACGTCAAGGAGAGCGGGCGCAATGGCGTGGAGCGGTTCGACGAGAAGCTTGCGAGCGCAGTCGATCAGCGCGTCATGCTTTCGCGCCGTTTGCGCGATGCGCTTGAACAGAGCGCTTTCGAACTCGCCTATCAGCCCCAGATCGACGTGCCTGCGCGACGGGTATGCGGCGTGGAAGCGCTCATCCGCTGGCGGGACCCGGAGATAGGCGCGGTAAGTCCAGCCATCTTCATTCCGCTGGCCGAAGAGAACGGCCTGATCGAGGAAATTGGCGAATGGGTGCTACATACCGCGTGCGCGCAAGCTAGACGGTGGGAGAATGCGCTGCCCGACGTGAGAATGTCGGTCAATGTTTCGCCTCGCCAACTGGCGCGCGACGATTTTTGCAACGTCGTGCGTCGCGCGCTCGCGTCTTCCGGCCTTCCCGGCCATCGGCTCGAACTCGAGATTACCGAAGGTGCGCTCATCGCACCCAATGCGCTCAAGACATTGCGTGCGCTCAACGAAATGGGCGTGTCGATCGCAATCGACGATTTCGGAACGGGATACTCGAGCCTCTCGTACCTGCGAGCTTTCCACGCCGACCGTCTAAAGATCGATATGTCGTTCGTCCGCGGTATTGGCGTTAATCATGCGGACGAGGCCATTATCCGCGCAGTCATCGCACTCGCCCGAAGCCTAGAGTTCCAA
Organism: Trinickia sp.; assembly: GCA_051961035.1. Taxonomy (GTDB): domain Bacteria; phylum Pseudomonadota; class Gammaproteobacteria; order Burkholderiales; family Burkholderiaceae; genus Trinickia. The sequence continues at coordinate 7,689 of JBQCDS010000091.1, forward strand.
ATCGTGGCAGAGGGCGTCGAGCGCGAGGATCAGTTGGCGTTCCTGATGAACGACGGCTGTTCGATCGTACAGGGCTACCTTTTCTCGAAGCCACTACCGTCGGCGGATATCCCCACGTTCGTTGCGAGTTTCGAGGGCGCGGAGCATGTCGCGCTGCAGTGACAGTGAAATGGCGAGTGTAAAGCTGACCCGCGCAACTTCCTTCAGGCCCCGAGATCGTTCTTGCCTCGCGGCGCCGCATTAGGATCGGTATCGGGCACGACCTTATCGTGCACGGGCTCATAGGAGCTCTGCTCCGGATGCTCCTTGCCTTTGGGAACCTGTGTCGCATCCATGTTGCCGTGCCGTCGCTGCTCCACGCCGTCCGACGTGACTTTGACATCGCCGGCAGGCTGTTGTGCCCGACGTGCATCGGCACGTTCCACGGGATCGGCAGGTTCCTTCGACTCGCGTTCGCTCATGGTTTCCTCTCAACGTTGGGACTGCACAGCACACCCTGCGATACGGGGACACGTGTGGGCGTTGCATCGATCGTGCCGGGTGGCGGGGGGGTAAACTGCTGTTTTGAAAGCAGTGAACCGGAAACACCTGCACCCATGATCGGAAACGAAAGAACGCATTCGAGCCGCGATCGAGCGCGCTCGACTATCTTCGTCGATGCTGTCTGGCGTGTCGTGCTTCGCGTCGGATTTCGGCTGGCACGTGCCTGGTGGCACCTTCGACAACCTAATCACGAGGGCGCACTCGTGGCGATTTACGTCGGACAAGCGCTATTGCTCGTGAAGTCATCGTACCGCGCCGAATGGGGCCTTCCCGGCGGCAGCATCCGGCCTGGAGAATCGCCCGATGCAGCGGCGCAGCGCGAAATGGAAGAGGAGATCGGGCTTTCGCCTTACCCGCTCATTCCCGCAGGCACCGTCTGCGGGGTATGGGACGGACGAAAAGATCGAGTGCATCTTTTCGAGCTTCACCTCGATCGCCTACCCGATCTACGGCTCGATCACCGTGAAATCGTCGACGCGCGTTTGACATCGCCGGAACAATTGCCCGGCATGGCGCTGACGGCGGCCGTCGCTGCCTATCTCGGCAGGAACACACCCGGCTAGTCGGATTTCGCTTAGCTCCCCTCCTGCGCCGACGCCCTGACTCGACAAACACCGGGAATATCCGGCGTCGCAGCGGCGTCTACACGATGCGCACCGCGCATTATCGAAACGTCCCCGCAGGAGTACGAAATGACTCGATCCATCGCAATCATTCTTTCGCTGGCGACTTTAACGACGCTCGCAACATCGAATGCGTTCGCTCAAGGCAAGACCCGCGCCGAGGTATATCAGGAGTTGATCGAAGCACAGCAAAATGGCCTGAACTTCGTGACAGAAACGTCCTATCCGGACGTGAGCCCGATCTATGAGGAACAAGTCGCACGGATGAAGCGTGAACATCTCGCGCGGCAGCACGCATCTGCCCAAGACGCGCAGGCACATTGAAGCAGCAAACAGCGCTTTCGCCCGAACGATGTAGCGCGCGGATCGTGTGGAGACGGGCACGCACAAGCACTGTCGTGCCCGAACGGTTCAATCCGTTTGCCGAGCAGCCGCTTTTACATGACCGCGCCCTGCAACCACGGAACGAACTCGCGATCGCCCATGCCATTCATCTCGCTGCAGGTTCGCGTTCCAGAGGCGACAGCTAGGATTAGCCGAAACAGTTCCTCCCCCGCCGCTTCGACAGTCAGCGCACCATCGACGATCGAGCCGCTGTTGAAATCCATATCGGCGCGCATCCGCTCGAAGAGCGTTGTGGTCGTGGCGACTTTAATGGTTGGAACCGGCTTTGAACCAAAGACAGAGCCCCGCCCCGTCGTAAAACAAATCAGGTTCGCCCCGCCCGCGATTTGTCCGGTTGCGGATACCGGGTCGTAGCCAGGCGTATCCATGAATACAAGGCCCGACTCCTGCACGGCATCGGCATAGTCATACACGGCTCTGAGCGGCGAGCTTCCCCCTTTCGCTACCGCGCCCAACGACTTTTCGAGAATGGTCGTAATGCCCCCCGCCTTGTTTCCCGGTGACGGATTATTGTTCAATTCGCCGCCTTCAGCGGCTGCATATCGCTCCCACCACCGCAGCTTGTCCAGCAAGCGTTCGGCCACATCGTTCGATGCGGCCCGTGCCGTCAGCAAATGCTCGGCCCCATAAATTTCAGGTGTTTCCGAGAGGATCGCGGTTCCGCCGTTGCGCACCAGCAGATCGACGGCTACACCGAGTGCGGGATTCGCCGTCATTCCCGAGTAACCGTCCGAGCCGCCGCATTGAAGCCCCAGCTTGAGATGCGAAGCGGACACCGACGTGCGAGACCATGCCTTCGCTACATCGATGAGTTCCTGGACGATTGCAACGCCACGGCGGACCGCCTCACGTGCGCCACCTTCCTCCTGGATGACAAGCGTTCTGACGGGGCACGGGCCAAGTGGCGCCAGCCATTCGGTCATTGCATCGATCTGATTGACTTCGCAACCAAGACCGACGAGCAGCACCCCGGCGAAATTGGGGCTTCGCGCATAGCCCATGAGTGTGCGGCGCAATAGCGCGATGCCGTCTCCCGTCGACGACATGCCGCATCCGCTCTGATGCGTGATGGCGACCACACCGTCGACATTCCCGAGCGAGGCTATCGCCTCTCCTTTGAATGCATCGGCTATCGCATGACAGACACTCGCTGAACAATTGACGCTGGAAATGACGCCGATGAAATTGCGTGTTCCGACCTGGCCGTCCGGCCGCACGAAGCCCATGAACGTATCCGAGCGCTCGGCATCGAACGCGCGGCTGGCTGTGCCGGCCCGCGGGCCGCCCGGCTCCTGCGGCTCGTGTTGTTCGTGTTGTTCGTGTTCTTCGTGTTGTTCAGGCATGCCGACGTTATGCACGTGAACGTGCTCGCCCGCAGAGATATCTCGCAGCGCGACGCCGATGGTTTGGCGGTATTTGCAAATACGCGCACCGGCGGCGATGTCTCGGGTCGCTACTTTATGCCCCGCGGGAATGGCCGCGCGCACCCGCACGGAATGCGCATCGATGTCGATGCGCTCGCCTTCGTTCAACGAGCGCACGGCCACCGCCACGTTGTCGTCGTCGTGTAGGAGTACAACGCTCGGATCTGTCATGATTGATGCCTTGATCTTCGTTCTTTAGATGAGGCCGCGCCGGGCAAGCAAGCCGCGCAATCGCGGCTGAGCGCTTTGCATCGGCAAGGTGTCCGCGAGTTCGAGCAAAGGCAATATGCGCCTTTGCACCTTCGCCACGTGGTTTTGCGCGATATCCGAAATTCGGTGATCGAGATACGGATTGGCGAACCGCTCGCGGACGCTCGCCAGGTAGGCCTCAGCCTGAAGGCGCATATCCATCGCCTCGAAGACGGGCACCACTTCCTCTTGCCAGACGGCTTCGATGCCTGCACGCAAGCGCGCATCTTGCATTGCGCCGAACACCGTTTCCGACGACGCCCGCTGTTCGGTCAGCCACTGCTCCGCCAGCCAAGTGTGGCCGAGATTGAGAAAAAAAAGTTTCAATCGTTCGTGGCGACGTAAATCGTCCGTCAGCACGATGCTTTCGTGCGTGCATGGCAATTCCATTCCCGCACGTCGCTCGACAGCCCACAGTGCATAGGGCTCCGCTACCGCGCCCACCGGCTCGATCGGTTCGGATACGATTCGATCGACGAGTGAGTTCACCCAAATGCATCGCTCCCGTAGATACTCGATGAAAAGCTCCGGCAACGACCATTGCTCCGCTAAAGCCGCCACGATCTCGCGCAGGGTATCGCCGTTGTGCGCCACCAACTCGCAAGGGAAGATCGACACGCCATCGCGGGGGCGTTCGCGCCAACGCGCATGAAGCAGGGCGAGCAGCTTCGCGGGATAGCTGCGCGGCACGGCCGCATCATGGGACAGCAGATCGGGGGAATCGCGCTCGTCGAGGCGATAGCCCGTATCGCCGGTGTTCGACACGATCACGCGAACGTCTTCGATCGATGCGCGGCGAACCGCCGCCCAATCGCGATCGGCGATCCATGCGGCGCGGATCGCGTCACAGACGATCACCCGATCCACGGCCACACCGTTCTCGCTCCCGCGAATACGTACCGGATAACCGCCTTGCCGTGAGAGCGCGGCGGCACGCGCCTGACTGGCCGGGTTACCCGTCGTCTGCACGACGTTGATGCCGCCGATCGCATCGCCGCGCTCGAGCGCTTGCGACACGAACAGCGCCACATGAGCCAGCAGAAACCGGCTAGTGCCGAATTGAAGAATAGGTTCGCTCATGCTGCCCGTCCTGAACATTCCATGGCGTTCGCTCAGCACTCCACCAGGGCTTTCACCACCGTCTGCCCGGTCTCGAGCAAGCGCGGGAATGCGTCCGGCACATCGGCAAGGCGCATGCGGTGCGTATTGAGCGCTTGGTCTGGAATACGGCCCGCGCGCATCGCTTCCACTACGGTTTCGAAATCGACCGTGGTTGCGTTTCGGCTGGCGAGCAGGGTCATCTCGCGCTTATGAAATTCGGGATCTGAGAACGTCACCTGACCCGGCACGATGGAGATCAGCGTGTATTTTCCGCCGTGCGCGACAAATCCAAACCCCCGGTTCATCGCGTCGATGTTGCCTGTCGCGTCGAATACCACGTCGAAAAATTCGTTATTCGTGAGCGATGCGAGTTGTTCCACGTCGGTCGGGCCAACGGCGACGGCGGCGTCCACATTCAAGTGCGATTTGCAAAATTCAAGGCGATCCGAGCGCGTATCCAGGCACGTCACGTTGGCGCCCCGCAGCTTCGCGAAGATCATGGCGGCCATGCCGATCGGTCCCGCACCCACGACCAAGACGCGTTGATCGGCCGACACTTCCGCTCGTCTTGCCGCATGCGCCCCGATCGCCAGGAATTCAAGCATGGCGGCCTGATCGAGCGTGACGCCTTCGGCCTTATGCACGAACTGCGCGGGCACGCTGAGATACTCGGTGAGCGCGCCGTCACGATGCACGCCCAGCACCTTGATATCGACACAACAGTTGGTCTTACCTTGGCGGCACGCCACGCAGCGCCCGCACGACAGATAGGGCATGACATACACACCATCGCCCGGTGCGAATCCCGAATCGTATTGCGCCTCAACTACCACGGCGGAAAACTCATGCCCCATGACGCGCGGATATTGAAGGTAGGGTTGATTGCCCGTGAATATGTGCAAGTCGGTACCGCAAATTCCGACACGAGACACGCGCAGCAATACTTCGCCGGGGGCTCGAACGGGTGCGTCGGATTGTTGCGCGCGCAACACCCCCGGTGATTCGCAAATCACGCTAAGCATAGTGATGTCCTTTCAATAAATCATGCGTGAGGGAGGAGCCCGCCCACGCGATAGAACTTGCATGCGTTGCCGCCAAATACGTCGGGTACCGCAGCCGATCCCAACAACCGCGCGCAGTCGTCCTCGCATGCGGCCAGCCACTCGCCATACCCGCCGCCGCCGGACGCAAGAGAGAGCACGGGCCAGTCGCTGCCCCACATCAAACGCTGCGCACCGAATAGTTCCGCAACGGCTTCGATATACGGACGAACACGCTCGCTCATCGTGTCGATGTCGCTCGCGCGTCCCGCCTCGGTCCAGAGCCCCGACAGCTTGCAGTGCACGTTGGGTAACGAGGCGAGGCTAGTCATCATCGCGCGCCACGGCTCCATTACTTGCCCCGCGATGTCGGGTTTCGCCGCATGATCGATGACGATTTTCAAATCCGGATAGCGCCGCGCGAACGCATACAGTGCCGGGAGATGACGCGGCATCACCAGTGCGTCGAAGCGCAGATCATGCTCGATCATGGCCGCCACGGCGTCGTCCAAAACCGGATCGTCAATCCACGCGTCATCGGAGATGTCTTGAAGCATCGGTCGCAGGCCACGCGCCTTCGGATGGGCGGCGAATGCCTCGATGTTCTTTGCGGCTTGCGCAGCCTTCAAGTCGACCCACCCGACGACCGCCCAGACGGTTGCCGTTTGCGCTGCGAGGTCGAGCAAAAAGCGGGTATCGTCCTCGGTGGGCAGCGACTGAACGAGCACGGTGCCGCTGATTCCGGCCGCGGCCAACCGCGGCGCCAAATCCTCTGGGCCAAAGTCCCGATAAATCGCGCTCAGCTCACGAGGCGGCCAGTAACCGGCGCGAGCATCGATTTGCCAATAATGCTGGTGCGCATCGATACGGAGCGTCATGCTTGCCCCTTCGGAAAAGGCGCATTGGGGGCGATCAACCCTTCCTCGCTCAACGCTTCCCAATACTGTGCGGGGATCGGCCGTTCGAGCCATGCGATGTTCTGCTGCAATTGCGCCACGCTGCGCGCGCCCACGACGCAAGAAACGACAGCCGGGTGCGCAAACGGGAATTGCAGCGCGGCGGCAGGCAGCGGCACGTCGAAACGTTCGCACACGTGCGTCAGGCGTCGCACTTTTTCGACGACTTCGGCGGGCGCGTCCCCATAGTTGAATTTGCCGTTACCGGCGAGCACGCCCGAATTGAAGACGCCGCCCACGACGATGGCCGTTTTCGCACGCACGCACGCATCGAGCAACGGCTCGAGCGATGTTTGTTCGAGCAGCGTGTAACGTCCCGCCAGCAAGACGACGTCGAGGGGCACCTCATTCATCGCATCGACGACGATTTCCCATTCATTGACGCCGAGCCCGATCGCGCGCACAGCACCGCTTTCGCGCAACTGCGCCAAGGCGCGAAAGCCGCCGCCTTCCGTCAGCTGCCCCCAGTAGTGCGCGTGGCGCTCGCCATGCGTCATCGCCCCGATGTCGTGCACGTAAAGGATGTCCACCCGCGTCATTCCGAGCCGCTGCAGACTATCCTCGTACGAGCGCATGATGCCGCCGTAGCTGTAATCGAAGGTAGGCCGAAAAGGCAACGGCTCTGCCCAGCCGTCGTCACCGGGCTGCACGGTCGAATCGGGACGCATCAGGCGGCCCACCTTCGTACTCAGCAGGAAGGCGTCTCTCTCACGCGCCGCCAGCGCTTGCCCCACGCGCCGCTCGGACAGCGTATAGCCGTAATAGGGCGCCGTATCGAAATAGCGCAGGCCTGCGGACCACGCCGCATCGACGAGTGCCGCCGAGTCAGCCCATGAGATGGGGCGATACAGGCCGCCGAGTTGAGAACATCCGAGGCCTAGCGCCGTCAGTTCTAGCCCACTGCGCGGCAGCGTACGTTTTTCGCAAGCGTTGATCATCGGGTGACGCGTTCGTGAATGAGTCGATCGTGTAAGGCGTGCCAAAGCTGAACCGGCGCCGATCGCGCGAGCGCATCGGCGCTGGCCAACGGCATCGTCAGTAGAGGACGTTCTTCGCTTGGGGCGAGTCGAGGTTTTGCTTATCGACCATCACGACACCCGTATCGATATCCTTCGCGACGGGCTTGTGTTCGATGACGTTCACGACCGTCTGAATCCCCTTGTATCCCATCTGATAAGAGCCTTGGACGGCGATCCCCTGGATCGTCCCGTCGCGCACGAAACCTTGCAGATCCTGATTGCCGTCGAAGCCGATGGCCACGATCTTGCCTGCTTTACCGGACTGTTTCAGCGCACGCCCGACGCCAATCGCAGTCGGCTCGTTCGCACCGAAAATCCCCTTCAAATCGGGATTCGCGGACAGAACATCGGTGGTCTGATTGAGCGCCGTGGCCATTTGCGACTGCGAGTAATACGGGCCGACGATCTGCAACTTCGAATGCGCTTGAAGGTACTTTTTGAATCCACCGACGCGCCCAATTTCAGACCCCGCGCCCGGCACGTAGGACATGAGCGCGATCTTGCCCGTCTTACCGACGCGGTCGATCAGCGCCTTCGCGCACAGCTCACCGGCCTTCTCGTTGTCCGTGGACAAGAACGATTGGTAGTACTGCTTGCCGGCATCGGACAACGCCGAGTCGATCAACACTACCGGGATGTGCGCTTCCCACGCTTTCTTGATCGCCGGCACGAGCGCATCGGGATCCGACGGTGCGAGCACGATGCCCGCGACATGCCGATTGACCGCGTTCTCGACCATGTTCACTTCATCCGTGATATCCGATTCGGCGGCCGGGCCTTGGAAGGTCATCGTGTAGCCCTTCGTCTCGCCTAGCGCGGCCTTCGCGCCTTTCTGCACGTTCTGCCAGTAATTCGAATTGACGGTTTTGACGATCACGGCGATCTCGCCGCCCGCCGCATACGCCCCCGTGCTAAACGCCGCGCACAGCAACGCCGATACGGCCGCCATGGAAATCCTGTGCATGTCTCGCTCCTCTTTTTCGTGGTTGAACTACGTTGAATTACCGCTTCCTGCTTCGCAATTGATCGATCCAGACGGTGCCGAGAATCACGACGCCGATGATGATCTGCTGGATGAAACTCGATACGCCGTTCATGTTCAGGCCGTTACGCAAAACACCGATGAC
>JBQCDS010000092.1:0-6080 GCA_051961035.1 Trinickia sp.
ACATGCAGCGCGTGATGTTCGGCAGCGGCGGTTCCGACGCTTGCGAAACCGCGCTGAAGATGGCGCGTCAATATTGGGTCGCCGCGGGCGAGCCCTCGCGGACGAAGTTCCTTTCGCTACGCAACGGCTATCACGGCGTGCATATGGGCGGGACGTCGGTCGGCGGCAACGGCGTCTATCACTATAACCACGGCCCGCTCTTGCCCGGTTGCGTGCTGCTCGATACGCCTTGGCTCTATCGCAATCCTTGGGACTGCGAGGATGCGGAGGAACTCGTCGCGCATTGCATCCGGCAATTGGAAGACACGATCGCATTCCACGGCCCGCAAACCATCGCCGCGTTCATCGCGGAACCGGTGCAAGGCGCGGGTGGGCTCATCGTTCCGCCGGCCACCTATTGGCGCCGTGTCCGCGACGTCTGCGACAGGAACGGTATCTTGCTGATCGCGGACGAAGTGGTCACCGGGTTCGGCCGCACCGGCTGCATGCTCGGCAGCCGCGGCTGGGGCGTGGCGCCCGACATCCTGTGCTTGGCCAAGGGAATCTCCGCGGGCTATGTCCCGCTCGGCGCGACGATGTACAACCGGCGTATCGCCGAAGCGATCGAGCATGGCAGCGGTTTTTCGCACATGGTGATGCACGGCTACACATATAGCGGTCACCCGCTTGCCTGCGCGGCGTCGCTGGCCGTGCTCGATATCGTCGAATCCGAGGATTTGCCCGGCAACGCAGGCCGTGTCGGCCAGCACTTGCTCGAGCAGCTGCAGCCGCTTAAGCAGCAATTCGAGACCGTTGGGGACGTGCGCGGGAAAGGCTTGATGCTGGCGCTCGATCTCGTGACGGACAAAGCGAGCCGAACCCCGCTCAATCCGATGGAAGGGTTCGCCGCGCGCGTGGCCGATGCAGCGCGTCGGCGCGGGGTGCTGGTGCGCGCCATCGCCAATAAAGTGGTGATGTCCCCGCCGCTCACGCTGAAGCTGGAAGAGGCGGACATGATGGCGCGGGCGCTGCGCGAAGCGCTGCACGAGTGCTGTTGACAGGTGTTTTTGCGTTAGGTACACACGGACGTTCGGGCGAGCGTTCGTGTGCCGCTCCCGGCACGCTCGATCGTTGAGGATGAGGCACCAAGATGGCAATCCATATCGCGCATGATGCGACAGACAAATACCCGCTTGTCGTTCGCCTTCTCCACTGGGCAAGAGCGCTCTTGATCTTCGGCCAGCTTTGGATGGGCTGGACCATGGTGAGGTTGAGCGACGACCTCCCCGCCAAATTCGACTGGTACTACCCCACGCACAAGCAGTTCGGGATTCTGACGCTCCTGCTCGTTCTAGTTCAGCTTGCGATCCGCTCGCGCACGACGTTGCCGCCTCCACCGGCGGGACTTGCCGACTGGGAAAAGAAGTGCGCCAAGGCGGCGCACTACCTGCTTTACGCCTTGGCCATCGTCGTGCCTTTGATGGGTTACTCGATGTCGAGCACGTTCACCCAAAGCGACGGCGTGCCATTTTTCTTCATGCGCCTGCCGGAGGTGTTGCCCAAGAACGATAACTGGTTCAAGGTCTTCCAGTGGTTGCACAAGACGTTGGCGTATACGTTATTAGCGCTCGTCGTCTTTCATATCCTTGGCGCGCTGAAGCATCGCTTTCTCGACAAGGATCGGGACAACGACGTTTTGCGGCGGATGTTGTGAAACGGGATTAAACACAACGCCCGAGAACATCGTCGACCGACACCTCGCACAGCATGCGCCAATAACGCTCGAGCGTGCGCGTGGCGTTGCCGTATACCACCACCGAGCCGCTCAAATGAATGTCCCGGCTCGAACTGCCGATCATGATCTGGCGTCACGGACCGATTGTACGGCTGCCTTGAACACGCCAACGTTATCCACACGAATTATTTTCTCAAGCATCACGCCCCCTGGCTCGTCTTGCGCGGGTCTCCTTCAACTCGTGTCGCAACCGGCATTGCCCGAAGTGCCAGGCCAGCACCGCCCACCGGTGGCTAGAGGTACGCCAGGCCGAGCTGCTACCCATCGAATGCTTCCACGTCGTCTTCACGCTTCCCGCGCGCGTCAGTGCGATCGCCTGGTACAACAAGCGGTTGGTTGCGGCTGCCAATCGCAGGAAACCGGGCCGAGCGCACGGAGAGCCAGCTGTTGTCCGACGGCACCTAGCGCGAAGCGTACGGGCGATCCTGTCGGGTTACGCGTCCGCTTCGCGCTAGGCGTCGTCGCTCGACAGCTCGCGGTCTTCAGCAAAATGTCGCACGCGGCTTCCCCTGCGTTTCAGTTGGCGCATCACCTGATAGGAGGTTGAGCCACGATGGGCGTCAGGAAGGGCACGGGCGGTCCTTTACCCTCGCCGATCAAGCGCCCCGGCTCAAAGCCGTGTAGACGCCGTCAAGCGCCACCAACTGCTCGTGGCTGCCCTGTTCCACGATTCGGCCCGCCTGCATGACCACGATCAGATCCGCAGAGCGAATAGTGGATAGCCGGTGCGCGATGGTGATCGTGGTGCGCCCCTTCGATGTCCGCTCAAGCGCCTGCGACATCGCGCGTTCGGTACTCGTATCGAGCGCACTGGTCGCCTCGTCCAGAAGCAGCACCGGCGGGTCGCGCAGGACCGTACGGGCCAGCGCCAAGCGCTGCTTCTCGCCGCCGGAAAAGCGGTAACCATTTTCGCCGACCAGCGTGCCATAACCCTCAGGCAAGGATGCAATATGGTCATGGATCTGGGCGATCCTTGCGGCAGCGAACAATTCGTCATCGGTCGCCTCGGGCTTTGCGAAGCGCAGGTTCTCGGCCACCGAGGCATGCAGCAGATAAGGGTCCTGCGAAACAACGCCCAGGATTTCGGACAACGATTGAAAGCTTAAATCGCGCAGCTCGATGCCATCGAACCGGATCGCGCCGCTGTCCACGTCATATAGCCGCGCCAGCAGGTAACCGAGCGTCGTCTTGCCCGAACCGGTCGGGCCGACGATCGCGATATGACGGCCAGGCGGAATGGTCAGGCTGATGTCGTCCACTGCGGGACGGCCCTCCTCGCGATAGGCGAAGCTGACGTGATCGAGTTCCACACCACCGCGCATCTCCCCCCGCGGAATTGTCACGGGGTCGGCCCGTTCGGTGATCTCTACCGGTTTGTCCAGATATTCGAAAATCCGGACGAACAGCGCGCGCGTCTTACGCGTGTCGCGACCAATTTCCAGCAACTGCTCGAATGGCCAAAGCAGTTGTTCCTGCAGCGCGATCATTGCAACCAATGTGCCGATGCTGGGGGGGTTGCCGATCTGCATCAAAACGCTGCCCGCCAGTAGGGTTATCGCCGGCAGCACAGCCAGCGCAAACCCGATCAGCGACCACTGCCATTCACCGGCGGTGCGGGACTTCACCTCGAGTCTCGCCAAGTCACCTGAGATGCGGCTGAAACGCTGTATCAAGTGCTGCCCCCGCCCCATGGTGCGGGCGAGAATGATCCCCGAGGCCGACAGCGTCTCCTGCACCGCGACCGACATGTCGGCAGCACGCGCCTGTTGCTGGTAGGTCAGAGCCTCGCGCATCCGGGCCACGCGATTGCTGATCAGAACCGTCCCCGGCACGATGACCAGAACGAAGATTGCTAGCCGCCAGTCGAGGAGCAGAATGGCGATCGCGGTCATGACGACGGCACTCAGCGAGCGACCGAGTTCGTTCGCGGTTTCGGTCACCAACGATTGCAGCCCGTCGATGTCGTTGGCGATGCGGGCTTGAACTTCGCCCACACGGGTTCCGGTAAAAAACTGCAGCGAGAGACTCTGAAGATGGGTGTAAAGCCGCACCCGCAGATCGTGCAGAACCCTCTGCCCAATGCGTGAACTGAGGACGACTTGACCAGCTCCGATCGCAGCCGACAGGAGCGCCACGAAGACCATGCCCGCCACCAGCCAGACCAGCAGTCGGATATCGTTCCGTGGCAAAGCTTCATCAATGACCGCACGCAGCAGAAACGGACCTGCTAGGCCCGTGGCAGAAGCGACCACCATAAGTAGCATGGCCGCGGCGATCCGCTTACGATAGGGAGCAAACAGCGCCAAAACGCGCCGCATGGAAACATGCTGCGCGGCAAGATCGTCATAATCGTCGGCGTTCTGACGGTGTTCGGTCATTGATGCTCTCAAGTGAAGACAGGCTGTGCCCAGTGTAAGCGGCGGCGCAAACGTCGGCGATGGAAGCCGCGGGATCGTCCTGCCGCGGGCGGTGTAACAGTCGTCCCCCCTCATCCATCCTGCAATCGGCAATAGCTAAGAGATTTATGCAGCTCTCCCCTGTTGAGCAGCAAACCAATTTTTCTCGAGGGCCATGCACGGCCGCCGCAACAAGCTCCAATCCGATACAGCGAAGTTCTCCATGAAGACGGCTGACAACAACGTTGTTGCCGCATCCACAGCCTACAGCGGCCGCTCAAAATTTGCCTTTCGATGGCGGTTCTTCGCCGCACCCCGACCGACGATACCACCTCGCTGCTCACGACTCGCCGGCGGCAGGCGTCGATCCTAGGGAAACACTGATTTATTCGGCTCGGCGGTCATCGCGACGGGCGCCGAGAACGTTGTGGAAAAAGGCTCACGGAACGGATCCCACGACGATGAAGCGGCAGATCGGTTTTGCAGAAGCGGAAAGCAAGGGCGCGAAGCGCATAACGAAGCGACAACGCTTTCTGGCGGAGATGGACAAGCTTGTCCCGTGGCCGCGTTTGCTGTCGGCCATCGAGCCGTAATACCCAAAGGGCAAGCGAGGCCGGCCGCCGATTGGCTTGGAACGGATGCTGCGAATCTACTTCCTGCAACAGTGGTACGGGCTGTCGGACGAAGGGTTGGAAGATGCGCTGTACGACAGCATCGCGATGCGCGCGTTTGCCGGCCTCGATCTGGCTGTCGAGGACGTGCCGGATGCGACGACGCTGTTGAAGTTCAGGCGCCTGCTGGTGGAGCATGATTTGACGCGTAAGCTGTTCGACGAGATCGGCATTTCGCTGTGCGAACGCGGGTTGCTGATGAAGGAAGGCACCTCGGTCGATGCAACGATTATCGAGGCGCCGCCGTCGACCAAGAACGCCCAGAACAGCCGCGATCCCGAGATGCATCAAACGAAGAAGGGCAACGAGTGGCACTTCGGTATGAAGGCTCATATCGGCGTGGATGCTGACTCGGGCTTGGTGCATAGCCTGGTGGGCACCTCGGCTAACGTCTCGGATGTCTCAAGCCCACGCGCTGCTGCACGGGCATGAAGTGGAAGCGTTTGGCGACGCGGCCTCGGCCGCAAAGGCGCTGTACACCGGCCGGACGCAACGTCGCCCGGGCCGAGCATGCAGCCAGGAACCGCACATGACCTCGTCCAAGCGCGTGACCGACGGCATAAACGACAGATGACAGCAAAGTGCTACAGTTGACGTCACTGAGGGCACGAATGGAGATTTGACAATGGCTATTCTGACTGTACGCAACGTGCCGGACGAAGTGCATCGTGCCCTAAGGCTTCGTGCTGCGCAGCACGGACATAGCACCGAGGCCGAGGTTCGAGAGATTCTTTCAAGCGCGGTGAAGCCAGAAAAGCGTGTGCGCTTGGGCGATGCTTTGGCGGCCTTAGGTCGCAATGTCGGTCTAACAAATGAGGACTTGGCGATCTTGGACCAAACACGGGACAAGACACCGGCTGAACCGATGAGGTTTGAATGATCGTTCTGGATACCAACGTGGTTTCCGAAGCGATGAAACCTGAGCCGGACGCAACCGTTCGAGCATGGCTCAACGAGCAGACCGCCGAAACCCTGTACTTGTCGAGCGTGACGTTAGCCGAGCTGCGGTTTGGTATCGCGGTGCTGCCGACCGGTAAGCGTAAAAGCGCCCTAATTCATTCAGTGGATAGCTTATTCGGCCTGTTCGAGGCCGTGTACTGGGGTCTGTCAGTAATTTCGTGTTCAAGGCATATGATGCTCCCCAGGAGAAAATATGCCTCGCAAACCCAAGACCCCACCGGTAGATCTGCCGGCGATTCCTGCCGAGTTGCTTGAGCAGTTCGGCAACGGCCCGATGAC
>JBQCDS010000093.1:0-6412 GCA_051961035.1 Trinickia sp.
CCGCCCGAACCCGGTCGGACCGGGTTCGCGCGGCAGGCCGGGTTTTCCCGGAGCGGTTCGCGGAGCGAACCTGCCGTGACGAGCGTCGTGCCCGTCATGGCCCAGCCCGTCATGGGCCAGCCCGTGATGGGCCAGCCCGTCACGGTCCAACTTACTGCTGCTTCGCGGCGGCGACTTGCGCGGCCACTTCGGCGGCGAAATCATCCTGACGCTTTTCGATGCCCTCGCCCACGACGAACAGTGCGAACTTTTGCACCGACGCGCCGGCAGCCTTGAGCATCTGCTCGATCGTCTGCTTGTCGTTCTTCACGAACGGCTGGTTCAGCAGCGACACTTCCTTCAGGTACTTCTGCACGCTGCCTTCAACCATCTTCGCGACGATTTCGGCCGGCTTGCCCGATTCGGCCGCCTTTTGCTCGGCGATGCTGCGCTCCTTGGCGATCAGCTCGGCCGGGACGTCGTTCGACGACAGCGAAACCGGCTTCATGGCCGCCACGTGCATCGCGACGTCCTTGCCCACTTGCTCGTCGGCGCCCGTGTATTCGACGAGCACGCCGATGCGCGTGCCGTGCAGGTACGCAGCCAGCTTGTTCGACGATTCGAAACGCGAGAAACGGCGGATCGACAGGTTTTCGCCGATCTTGCCGACGAGTGCCAGGCGCACCGCGTCGACCGTCTGACCGTTCAAGGGCAGCGCGGACAACGCAGCCACGTCGGCCGGGTTCTGGGAAACGATGAGTTCGGCCACTTGCTTCGTGAAAGCGATGAAATCGTCGTTCTTCGCGACGAAATCGGTTTCGCAGTTCAGTTCCACGAGCGCGCCCGCGTTGCCGGCGATGTGGGCGGCGATCACGCCCTCGGCCGTGACGCGCGAAGCGGCCTTGCTGGCCTTGTTGCCGAGCTTCACACGCAGCAGTTCTTCGGCGCGGCCCATGTCGCCATCGGCTTCCGTCAGCGCCTTCTTGCATTCCATCATCGGCGCGTCGGTCTTCGCGCGCAGTTCAGCCACCATGCTTGCGGTAATTGCCGCCATCATTCGCTCCTTGAGTCTATCTTTCACACGCCGCTCGCTTTCGATGCGAACGGCAGGCATTCGTTCGCGACGCATCGATTGCGCCGCACGTTCCGCCGACACTTAAAAAAAGGGGGCCTATCGAGAGCCCCCTTTTTTGCCGGCGACGGGGTTGCGATTACTGCTCCCCGCCCACCTCGACGAATTCGTCGCCTTCGGCGCCGCGGGCAGCCTGCACGACTTCGTTGACCGCGTTCGCACGGCCTTCGAGGATCGCATCGGCCACGCCTTCGGCGTACAAAGCGACTGCCTTGCTCGCGTCGTCGTTACCGGGGATCACGTAATCGATGCCTTCCGGCGAGTGGTTCGTATCGACCACGGCGATGACGGGCACGCCGAGCTTGTTCGCTTCGGTCACGGCGATCTTGTGATAGCCGACGTCGACGACGAAAATCGCGTCCGGAATGCCGCCCATGTCCTTCACGCCGCCGATCGACTTTTGCAGCTTGGCGATTTCGCGTTCGAACAAGAGCGCTTCCTTCTTGCTCATCTTCTCGAGTTCACCGGCCTCGACCGCGGCTTCCATGTCCTTCAGACGCTTGATCGATACCTTCAGCGTCTTGAAGTTCGTCAGCATGCCGCCGAGCCAGCGGGCGTTGACGAACGGCATGCCGGCGCGCTGCGCTTCTTGCGCAATCGTGTCGCGCGACTGGCGCTTCGTACCGACGAACAGGATCGTGCCGCGATTCGCCGCCAACTGACGCACGTACTTCAGCGCGTCGTTGTACATCGGCAGCGTTTTTTCGAGGTTGATGATGTGAATCTTGTTGCGATGGCCGAAGATGAACGGGGCCATCTTCGGGTTCCAGAAGCGCGTTTGGTGACCGAAGTGGACGCCGGCTTCCAGCATCTGACGCATGGTGACTGCCATGAAATTCTCCGCAAGGGTTGGGTCTTAAGCCGGCTGCCGTACCGGCCGCTTCCCACGAGCGTTCGCAGAACACGCGCGGATCGCGGCACGGCACCCTGGGTGCGCCGGCTTGCGATTGGTACTATTGGTACTTAATCGATGCTTGATCGATACTTCCTCGTTCCTAGTCGTTCCTACCCGATACCCCATGCGATGCCATCGTGTATTCATTGCACCGCATGCAAAATCGATTCCGGGAAACGACTAGCCCGAGAGTATATCACGCGGGAATACCCTCGCTCAAGCCGCGCGTGGCATCCTTGCGTGGAGTAGCGGCCGCCATCGGACACCGGTCGCGGTGGGAAACGCGCATCGGCGCGTCCCGACCCCGCCGGAGCCAGCCATCGGGCGCATATGGTGCGATAATCGCGGCATTCACGTACACACCGTTTCGGGCCCGTACCCATGGCTATCACCATCAAAAACGAAGACGACATCGCAAAAATGCGCGTGGCATGCCGTCTGGCGAGCGAAGTACTCGATTACATCACCCCCTTCGTCAAGCCCGGCGTCACGACGGCCGAACTCGATCGCCTCTGCCATAACTACATGCTCGATGTGCAGGGCACGGTTCCCGCACCGCTCAACTATCAGCCACCCGGCTATCCGCCGTATCCGAAAGCAACGTGCATTTCCGTCAACGACGTAATCTGTCACGGCATTCCGGGCGAAAAGGTGGTCAAGAACGGCGATGCCCTGAACATCGACGTCACCGTCATCAAGGATGGCTACTTCGGCGATACGAGCCGCATGTTCATCGCCGGCGAAGGCTCGATCCTCGCCAAGCGCCTGGCGCAGGTCACCTATGAATGCATGTGGCTCGGCATCGAGCAGGTGCGGCCCGGCGCGCGGCTCGGCGATATCGGCCACGCGATCCAGCGCCACGCCGAGGCGAGCGGCTACAGCGTCGTGCGCGAGTATTGCGGGCACGGTATCGGCACGGTGTTCCACGAAGACCCGCAAATCCTGCACTACGGCCGTCCGGGCGCGGGACTCGAACTGCAAAAAGGCATGATCTTCACGATCGAGCCGATGATCAACGCCGGACGCCGCGAGATTCGCACGATGCCGGATCAGTGGACGGTCAAAACGAAGGATCGCAGTTTGTCGGCGCAATGGGAGCACACGGTGCTCGTGACCGATACGGGATACGACGTGTTGACGGTGTCGGCGGGCACGCCGGCCAAGCCGTCGATCGCCGTCGCCGCCGAAAGCGGCGAATCGCGCGCGCGGCCCGCACCCGATACGCGCTACGCTAGTTGGAGCGACATGTCGAGTTCGAGTTGCCATCCGGCGCCGCGAAGCGGTGAGCCGGGCTAAATGCGGCAGGGCCCCTTCCGTCACCGGCGGCGGGCGTTCCTCCACCCAGGTGTCAACCGTTGTCCGCCGTTCACCCCACCCTATGAACGCCCCCGCCGCCATCACCGATCCCGCCTCGGTCAGAGCCGACTACCGTGCCGCCAAGGCCGATCTTCTCGCGCGCTTCAAGACGGCCAGCCGCGTCGATGCGCTCATGCAGACGCTTTCGCGCACGACCGACGATGCGCTGACGCGCGCCTGGCAGGCGTGCGAGCTGCCGGCATCGACCGCCCTCGTGGCCGTCGGAGGTTATGGCCGCGGCGAGCTCGCGCCCTTCTCCGACATCGACATTCTCGTTTTGCTGCCGGATCAGTCGCCGCCGGAACTCGATGCGCGCATCGAGCGCTTCATCGGCATGGCGTGGGACTTGGGGCTCGAGCTCGGCAGCAGCGTGCGCACCGTCGCCCAATGCGTCGAGGAAGCGGGTAACGACATCACTGTGCGCACGTCGCTGCTCGAAGCGCGGCGCATCACGGGCAGCACCGCGCTGTTTCAGCGTTTCGTCGTGCGCCTGAACGACACGCTCGACCCGCGCGCGTTTTTCCAGGCGAAGGTTCTCGAAATGCGCCAGCGCCACGCGAAGTTCCAGGACACGCCCTACAGCCTCGAACCGAACATCAAGGAAAGCCCCGGCGGCCTGCGCGATTTGCAACTGATCCTATGGATCGCCCGCGCGGCGGGCTTTGGGCGCAGTTGGCGCGAACTCGACGAGCGCGGCCTGATCACGCCCCGCGAAGCGCGCGAACTGCGCCGCAACGAGGCGTTCCTGAAAATCCTGCGCGCGCGGCTGCACGTGATCGCCGGGCGGCGCCAAGACGTGCTCGTCTTCGATCTGCAAACGGCCGCGGCCGAAAGTTTCGGCTACGGGGCCACGCAAACGCGCCGCGCGAGCGAGCAGCTCATGCGGCGCTATTACTGGGCGGCGAAGGCCGTGACGCAGCTCGCGACGATTCTCATTCAAAACATCGAGGCGCAACTGTTCCCGCGCACGAGCGGGGTCACGCGCGTGCTCTCGGAGCGGTTCGTCGAGAAGCAAGGCATGATCGAGATCGCGAGCGACGATGTTTTCGAGCGCTCGCCCACGGCGATTCTCGAGGCGTTCTTGCTGTACGAAACGACGCAAGGTACGAAGGGACTCTCGGCGCGCACGCTGCGCGCGCTCTACAACGCGCGCGAAATCATGGATACGCGTTGGCGCCGCAACCCGGAAAACCGGCGGCTGTTCATCGAAATATTGAAACAGCCGCAAGGCATCACGCACGCCCTGCGGCTCATGAACCAGACGAGCGTGCTCGGCCGCTATCTGCTGAACTTCCGACGCATCGTCGGGCAGATGCAGCACGATCTCTACCACGTCTATACGGTCGACCAGCACATTCTGATGGTGCTGCGCAACCTGCGCCGTTTCGCGCTGGCCGAACATGCGCACGAATACCCGTTTTGCAGCCAGTTGATGGCCAACTTCGAGCGGCAATGGGTGCTCTACGTCGCGGCGCTGTTTCACGACATCGCCAAAGGGCGCGGTGGCGATCATTCGACGCTCGGCATGGCCGATGCGCGGCGGTTTTGCCGCGACCACGGCATGGCGCCCGACGATAGTGCGCTCGTGGTCTGGCTCGTGCGTCAGCATCTGACGATGAGCCAAGTGGCGCAAAAGCAGGACACGAGCGATCCGGAGGTCATCAAGCAGTTCGCCGAACTCGTGGGGGACGAACGCCGGCTCACGGCGCTGTACCTACTGACGGTCGCCGATATCCGGGGCACGAGCCCAAAAGTCTGGAACACCTGGAAAGGCAAGCTGCTCGAGGATCTTTACCGGATGACGCTCGCGGTATTGGGTGGCGCACGGCCCGACGAGCATTCCGAACTGAAGACGCGCAAGGAGGAAGCACTCGCCCTGCTGCGGCTCGAGACGGTGCCGGAAAACGCGCATCGGGCGCTGTGGGACGAACTCGACGTCGGCTACTTTCTGCGGCACGACGCCGCCGATATCGCCTGGCAAACGCGCGTGCTGCATCGGTACGTGCGCACCGACGCACCCATCGTTCGCGCGCGGCCGTCGCCGATCGGGGAAGCGCTGCAAGTGCTCGTCTACGTGCCCGACCGCTCGGACCTCTTTGCCGGGATCTGCTCGTATTTCGACCGCAATAGCTTGTCGGTACTCGATGCCCGCATCACCACGACGCGTCACGGTTATGCGCTCGACAACTTCATCGTCGCGCGCACCGAGGACGACGTGCACTATCGCGATATCGCGAATCTCGTCGAGCAGCAGCTCGCCGCGCGGCTTTCGTCCGACGCGCCGCTGCCCGAGCCGTCCAAGGGCCGCCTTTCGCGGCTGTCGCGGACGTTCCCGATTACCCCGCGCGTCGACTTGCGAGCCGACGAGCGTGGGCAGTACTACATCCTGTCCGTGTCGGCCAACGACCGGCCAGGGCTTCTTTATTCGATCGCGCGCGTGCTGGCGGAGCATCGGGTCGGCGTCCACGCGGCGCGGATCAATACGCTCGGCGAGCGCGTCGAGGACGTGTTCCTGCTCGACGGGCGCGGCCTTTCCGACAACCGCTTGCAGATTCAGCTCGAAACCGAGCTGCTGCGCGCGATCGCAGTGTGAGATTTTATGCGCGTCAAACTGACAGCCAAGCACCCGCGCCCGGTATCGCCGAGCCGCGCCCCCGTTCGCCCGAGCAGCCCGTCGGCGCGTAAGACACCGCGTCCGGCGCCCGCCGAGCGAGCGCCTCACTCGGAGAAGGCAAGCGGCCCGAGGGCCGGGGGCAAAACCGCGGCGTATCAGCGCGAAAGCGCTGCCGCCAAGGCGCCGCATGCGCGTACGGGCGAACGCCGGACCGAAGACGCGCCTCGCGGTGCGCCGCGTGCTCGGACCGCCGATCGTCGCTCCGATGAAGCACCTCGCGGTGCGCCGCGCGCTCGGACGGGCGATCGTCGCTCCGATGAAGCACCTCGCGGTGCGCCGCGCGCTCGGACGGGCGATCGTCGCTCCGACGAATCGCCTCGCGGTGCGCCGCGTGCTCGGACCGCCGATCGTCGCTCCGATGAATCGCCTCGCGGTG
>JBQCDS010000094.1:0-2854 GCA_051961035.1 Trinickia sp.
CATATACCGGCCGCATTCGGTTGGGTCCGATGGGGCGGGGCCGGGGGGCTTTGCGCGGGCGGCAGGGCCCTTTTGCTTTCCGATTGCTTGCGCGTCGATGCTTGCGCGTTGATTCTTGTACGTTGAATTGGCGAGCAGCCGATCAACGGCCGTACTTCAACGTCGCCGCCGCGACCGAGTCGCGCGCGAGGCGATAGCTGATCCAATCGCCTGCCTCGATACGGGAGCGGCCGACGGCCGATGCCTCGTCCACGGGATAGAAGAAACACGGCACGTCGCGGCCCGCGATGGTCACGGTGAGCTCACGCGATTTGAACAAGGTGTCGACGCCCGGTTGCACGCCCTCGATGTTGTCGAGCACGGGTATGAGTGCGTCGTCGATCTCGTAGACGTCCCCGCGCACCGGCCCCGCGCGATCGTCAGGCACGAGCCCCGGGCAGTCCCCGAAGTCATACAGCCGCCCGGCAACCGCCGCGCGGGCGATCAATCGCGGCGCGCCGATGCCGTGCCGCGCAGCCGCCAGCCCAATGTCGTTGATCTCACCTGCTCGCAACGTCCCGTAAACGAATACGTATCGCATTTGCCCTCGTCCTTTGTTGTGTGGGGTTTGCACGTCGCCGGTTGCAAGACTCGGTTCTATGCTTAGGGCTTCGCCGGCGGACGTTCGACGCCGGGCATCAGGACAGTGGTTGACGTACCCCGCCGCTGCTCGGCTAGCGCATTATGCATGGCGAATAAGACCTACGCGAGCATTGAACACGGCCGGCGCGGCATCACGCCCGCCGTATGGCCCCGCGCGCCGGCTGCGGGCAGCACATACAATATCGGACGTGAGCCACGTTCCCTGCGCATTGGCTTTCATTTCACCAACAACCCTGCGCCTTGAGCTCGAACGAACCCGTCGTCTCAACATCGCCCGCGCGCGTGCGCCTGCTCGACATCCCGCCCGCGTTCGCGCCTACACCGGCTCATCCGATCCGCGTGCGCGCGCGGCCGATGCCGGCCGGCGAACGGATCGCCATGCACATCCATCCTTGGGCGCAGCTCGCCTACGCCTCGCGCGGCGTGATGCGTCTCGCCGTGGAAGGCAGCACGTGGATGGTGCCGCCCTCGCGGGCGATCTGGGTGCCGCCGCGTATACCGCACGAGGTCGTGGTCATCGAGGACGCTTATCAGCGCACGCTGTACATCGATGAATCGGTGGTGCCGGCCGGGCTGGACGCCTGTCGGGTCGTCGATGTCTCCGGGTTGCTGCGCGAGGTCATCGCGGCGCTCGGCGCCTACGGGCTCGACACCAAGCGCGAGCGCCTGCTCGTCACGCTCGCGCTCGACGAAATCACGCGCTCGGAGCCGCTGCCGTTATCGGTTCCGATGCCGACAGAAAAGCGGCTGCGCCCGCTATGCGAGGCACTGCTGGCCGATCCCGGCAACGCCGATCCGCTCGAGTATTGGGCCGCGACCGTCGGAGCGAGCACGCGCACGATCGCTCGGTTGTTCCGCCACGAATTGGGGATGAGCTTTTCGCAATGGCGCCAACAAGCCGTGCTCGCTCGCGCCATTCCGCTGTTGAACCGGGGCCGGGCGTTGTCGCAGATCGCCCATGAACTGGGCTACCAAAGCCAAAGCGCGTTTTCAGCCATGTTCCGGCGCGCGTTCGGCGAAAGCCCTCGTGCCTTCATGGTGCGCGATAGTGGGCCGCCATCGGAGCGGGCCGGCAGCGACGACGACTTCGACGGAATTCTCGAAGCATCCGAGAAGACGTGAGCAGCGTCTACGTGCCGCGTTTGGCAACTCAGTGAGCGGAGCGGCGGCGAACCTAGCGAGGCCCGGCCTCACGCGGCCCGAATCAAACCCGTCGCGTCATATGACGGATGGCACCGAGTTGCGCGAGCCTCGGCCCAGCCAGCCGATAACCCATGCGCAAGTACAAGCGCGCGGCCGGATTGTCGACGAATACGCGCAGTTGCAGTTCATGCAGCCCTCGTTCGCGCGCCCAGCGATGCGATGTTTCGAGCAAGAAGGTGCCGGCCCCGTGGCCTCGGTAGCCAGCCGCGATTTGGACATCGCGAATGTGCAACGAATCGCCTTCCTCGGTGAGGCGCAGCAATCCGATCGGCTCGTTGTCCACCTCGAGGATGAAATTCTCCGATTCCCGGTAGCTCGCAAGAAAGAGATCGGCCCGCCAAGCCAATCGATGCCGTTCGTAATAGCGGCCCATGTTCGTCCGCGTGAGCGCCTCCGCAAAGGCGAAATCGCTCATCGACGCCTCGCGAAGCTGAAACGGCGATGGCGCACAATCCAAGGGCGCGTCGGTCGGATCGAACATCGTAGTCGGAACGGAGGAAACGGCAATTACAGTACGGTAGCCCCGCGTGACATGCAATCGAGAATTGTGCGGGCATCCATTGTGGCTCGTCATGGACAAAGCCGATGACAACGGATAGCGTGGGCAAGAAAAAAGCCCGTTCGAACATTAATTCGAACGGGCTTTTTATTTGGCGGAGTGGACGGGACTCGAACCCGCGACCCCCGGCGTGACAGGCCGGTATTCTAACCAACTGAACTACCACTCCAATCTTGCATCTTGGCTCCCGGGCATCGGTTATTCCCGCAAGCCGCGGCACTTCCATTGCGAGCACCGCCGAATTTTGGCGTCCCCTAGGGGATTCGAACCCCTGTACTCACCGTGAAAGGGTGATGTCCTAGGCCTCTAGACGAAGGGGACAACGTACTTCACACTTTACTGCTTACACCTTTAACGAAAAAGCCCGCTCACCGAACGGGCTTAATCTGGCGGAGTGGACGGGACTCGAACCCGCGACCCCCGGCGTGACAGGCCGGTATTCTAACCGAC
>JBQCDS010000095.1:0-3126 GCA_051961035.1 Trinickia sp.
GGCGCGGCACCGAGCCGCATGCGATTCGCCACAGTGGGCGCGCGGTCGAATTGCACACGGCTTTCACGCAGGGCACGATTCGGGTCGACGAACTGCGTCACCGCCCGCGCTGCGACGTACGCACCATGCGACTGACGCAAGCTCGGCAAATAGACGGCGAAGAAATACACGAGGCTCCCGAACATCGGGAACGCAAAGAGGATGAACAGCCAATAGACGCTCTGACCGTGGCGCACCGCATGCACCGCGAAACAAATCGCAACGATGACGTGAAGACCAATTCCAAAAAAATAAGGCATGGGGGTTTCGATTGACGCTCGAGTCGGAAGCCGTGGCGGCGCAAGGCGCGCCAGCCTTCGATAATGTGGACCGAGCCCCTTAAGCCACACTTAAGGGACAGCTGTAATCCTCGTGGCACGGCCGAACTCGGCGGCCATGCCGCGGTCGAATATAAGCCCTAGGAGAAACAACATGAAGCGTTTCCGTTATCTCGGCGCTTCGACGATCATCGCCGCGGCGTCATTCACCACGCTGTGCTACGCCGGTACGGAAACCACCGCGCCCGCGCCGCGCACCCACGCCAACGAATGCACCGTGAGCGCCGATCCATCGCTCGCGCCTACCGGCTCGGCGTCGAAGCCGCCGAGGCTCAGCGTGGGGGTTAGCGATCCCGATACGAAGCTGAACCTGCCCTGGTTTTTGACCGACATCGTCAACGCAGTGAACACGCATCAATCGGCCCACTGCTTCGTTCGCGCGCTTCGCAGCGGGATTTGATCGCCGCCGTCGTTGCGCCCTCCGGGGCACCCGACAGAGACTAGCGATAAAAGTAACGCTGCACGTCGCCGCGTCACTTCGTTTTCACGGCTCGCCCTTCGCGCTTCACCTCGAGGGACGGTGAACGCTTGGTCAGGCGAAGGCCTTCCTCGTCTTCAGCCCGGCGCGCGCCGGCGAATTGGCGCCGATATGCAACGGGTGTCAGTTCCTTGGCGGATTTGAACTGGCGATTGAAATTGGCGACATTCGCAAATCCGGACCGAGCCGCAATCACCGATATCGGCATCTGCGTGTCCGTCAACAATCGGCATGCATGCCCGACGCGCACTCGGGCGATATAGCGTCCCACGCTTTCGCCCAAGTGCCGCGTGAAATGGCGGTTCAGTGAACGCTCGGACAAGCCCGACGCTTTGGCGAGCGTCGCGAGGCTCAGTGCGTGAGAAAACTGCGTCTCGATCAGCGCAAGCACGCGATTGATCGGGTCGGGTTCGCGGCCGGAGGGCGTCCCCGTTTGCGCATTGAAAGCGCTTGGCGACGCCAGCGGCGTGGCAGGCGATTCCGATAATCCGTGGAGCACATCGAGCACCGTCTTCAAACGTTCGCGCGAATCGGGCGAAAGGAGCCCGTCAAGCTGCTCGCGCATATGCGTGCCCGCCTCCCGCTCGAATGCGAGTGCGCAGGCCGCGCGCCGCAACAGGTTGCGCAAGCCCTGGTATTCCGGGCAGATGTCGGCAAGCCTGCGTGCCCACGCGCCATCGAACCAAATCACGACGGCAATCTGCGGGCTGCCCGCATCGATCGAGCGGTTGGAAGCCCACGTATGCGGCAAGTTCGGCGGCACCAGCACGAGATCGTTCGCGCCGTACTCGGCCACCGAATCGCCGATGTAACGCTTGCCCTGGCTGTTCAGCGTTAGCGTCAATTCGTATTCGGGGTGGTGGTGCCATTCGAACGGAATGCGCGGCAGACGCCGGTGGTAGACCCTGACCGAGCAGCCCTCGCCGAAATCGACATATTCGAAAGCCGCTTTCATGACCGGATTCGCAAGGTAATTGGCTCGATAGTATCACCTGCCGGCATGGCGTCGGCGTACGCTTCATTGCACCGCATCCCGACATGGAGAGCAGCAATGACTTGGCAGATCGATGACCTACCGACAGCGATACGGCGCGCAAAACGTGAATTGCGCGCGAAGCTGCCGGGCTACAAAGAGGTATTCGCACAAGTGGAAGGGGCGATGAACGAGCAGGCGCAGCGTATCGGCGCACTGCGCGATCGCGGCGAACCAGTCATCCCCGAAATTCGTTATGAAGATATCGCCGCCGGCCGCGTGAGCGCGGAACAGGTCGCACTCGTCAAAACACGCGGCGCGTGCGTCATTCGGGGCGTGTTCGATCGATCGCTCGTCGAGCAATGGGACGACGACATCGCCGAATACGTCCAATGCAACGAGCTCGACGCGAAATGGCTCAACCGCGCGGAGGACAAGTATTTCGGCCAGCTGGCATCGAGCAAGCCGCAAATCTACGGCGTGTACTGGTCGAAGCCGCAAGTGCGCGCGCGCCAATCGCCCGCGCTTACGCAGGCGCGCGTGTTCCTGAACCGGCTTTGGCGCGCGCAAAGCGAAGGGCGCGTGCACTTCGATCCCGATCGCGTACCGGCCTATGCGGACCGTCTTCGCCGCAGGCCACCGGGCTCCGAATCGTTGGGGCTGTCGGCGCATTGCGACGGTGGTTCGATCGAACGTTGGATCGAGCCGAATTTCCGCAAGGTCTATCGGCACGTGTTCGCGGGCAACTGGCGCGATTACGATCCGTTCGATGCGGCTTGGCGAACCGACGTCGAAGAGATCCCCTCGCCGGCGGTCTGCTCGATGTTCCGTACCTTTCAAGGCTGGACCGCGTTGACCCCGCAAGGCGTGGGCGACGGCACGCTGCAACTCGTGCCCATCGCGAACGCGATGGTTTATATCCTGCTGCGGGCGTTACAGGACGATGTGGCCGACGACGATCTATGCGGCGCGCTACCCGGGCGCGCGCTGTCGATCAAGCCTGAATATCACGCGCCGCTGTTTCACGCGCTGTCGTCGATCCCATCGATGCAGGCGGGCGATACCGTTTTCTGGCATAGCGATGTCATCCATGCCGTGGAGGATGCGCATCGCGGCAGCGGCTACAGCAACGTGATGTATATCGCCTCGGCACCGGCTTGCGCCAAGAACGACGCCTACCTCGCGCGACAATGGACGCGTTTCATCGAGGGTAGGAGCCCGCCCGATTTCGCGGCCGATGATTTCGAAGTCGATTTTGTGGGGCGCGCCACGCCTGACGATCTCACGCCGCTTGGATG
>JBQCDS010000096.1:0-8346 GCA_051961035.1 Trinickia sp.
AAGGCGAGCGCGCAACGACCTCGCGCGCCAGCGTCGGGTTCAGCGGCGGGAGGCTGTAAACCGCCAACGGGACCGATGACCCGTCGAGCGCCGACGCGGTGAACGCGAACACGGGGCCGAAATTGGGATCGTCGCGCAGCGTGACGGCGATGTCGACGATCGGCTCGTCGTCATTTCTTCGATCGGCAACGGGCGGCGGATTGGCATTGGCTTCGGCTTCTTCATCCGCACCTGCACCGGCAACGCGCACCCCGAACGCTTGCAACAGCCGGGCGGCGTCCTCGCCCGCGAGGAACGTCCGACCGGCTCCGAGCGCGCCCTTCGCCTGTTCCTGCGCCGCTTCGATGCAAGCCGGCACTTGCGCCGGCAAACCGTGCGGGGTCTGCATCAACAGCTCGCGGCCGAGCCGGTATTCGACCAGGCGCGCGAACGCTCGAGCGAGCCGATGAGGCGTCGAATGCAGCGCGATGCCATGCGCACGCAGCGCGTCGCGCGTTTGCTCGTCGACGCCGCCGAAGAAGCACGCAAGGAGCCCGCGATACGCGACGCGCTGATGCTCGATCAACACGCGCGCGACGTCGGCGACAGGCGCCCCCAACGTCGACGCATGAACGACAAAGGCCGTGCCGGTTTCGCGGTGGGGCGCCAGCGCCTCCAACGCCTGGCCAAAATCTTCGGCGCCAGCATCGTTGCCGAGCACAAGCGGATTACCAGGCTCGACTTGCGGCAGCGCGGCCGCGATCGAGGCCGCCGCCGCCGCCGGCCAGTCGGCGAGCGTCGCGCCCGATTGCGCGAACGCATCGGCTGCGAGCGCCGCGACACCGTGATCGCTCGTCACGAGCGTCGCCGTCGAACTCGCCGCAATACGCCCGATGCCGAGCGTGTCGAACTCGTCGATCAGATCGTCGAGCGATTCCACGCGCACCATTCCCGCACGCCGAAAGGCCGCGGAGTAAAGCGCATCGTCAGGCTCGGCGCGACCCGTGCGCAAAACGAGCACCGGCTTGTTGCGCGCGCAAGCCCGTGCGGCCGACATGAACTTGCGTGCGGCTCGCACGGTGGACAGCTCGAGCAAAACGGCTCGCGTGCCTGGGTCGCTCGCCAGGTAGTCCAATACGTCGCCCGCATCGACGTCAGCCTCGCCACCGAGCGCGATCGCGTGCGACACGCCCAGGCCTCGGGCCTGCGCCCAACCGAGCACCGCGTTCGTCAGCGCATTCGATTGCGACACCCAAGCCACACCGCCCGCACGAACCATCGACGACGCCGCGCCCAAATGCGCGCCCAATTCCGGCGTGACGACGCCAAGGCTGCCCGGTCCCACGATGCGCAGCAAGTGCGGCTTGGCCGCCGCCAGCGCCCGTGCCAGCGCCGGTGGCGCCGAGTCGCCCTTCGCATCGCTCACGATGATGGCCGCACGCGTGCCGAGCCGGCCGAGCTTGGCGACGATATCGGGCCAGGTGTGGCTCGGCGTGCAGATCAGTGCGACGCAAGGGGCTTCGAGCAAATCGCCAATATCCGAGAACACGGTGCAGCCATCGAGCTCGGCATACTTGGGGTTGATCGGCCATAGGGGGCCGTGGAATCCACCGGCCAGCAAGCGGCGCCAGACTTTGCCGCCGAGGCGCTCAGGCCGGGCGGATGCGCCGATCACAGCTACCGATTTCGGCCGGAATAGAACATCGAGGTTGCGAACGGTCATCGCTGCACGCCATCTCGCGGAAAAGAGGAATAGGCCCACAAGGGGCGCCGGTTGCCGCCTCGTCAGCATAGGCGATGTCGGCGTCCCACGCGCAGGGAACGGCATGCCGGAAGGCAGTCGGACTGGCCGAATCCCTTGATGCCTGCCCGCCACGGCGGAACGTTATGCGCATAAATTTTTTATATTGCGTCATGACGGACGCCCCGGACGGGCCGGATGGAACGATGGGACCGTGCAGATTCGCAGTCACAGTCACGGACTACGCGACAGGCCGACCCAGAGTGACCCGGTACCACCCGCTGCGCTTACCTATCACATGGTCAATCTTCGAACCACTTACGGCGGCTATGTCGCGCGGGGGCCCGCCGATCGGATCCAGCACGACACGCACGCCTGCCGTGCCCGCAATCTCGCCTAGTCGAGCGGCGAGATCCTCCTCGGTGGACGCGATAACATGCGCGGCGCCTAGCTCGAGCAACGCCTGCCGTTTGGCCGACGGGATGCAGACGCCGCATCTGCCGCTGCGCGTACGGCTGGCCATCGATGCACTCGCGGCCGGGCTCATAGACCTTACGAATGAGCCGGCGGGGATGGCCGATTCGCTGAATCCGGCGAATCCAACGCCGGCGCAAGGCTAGGCGGCACGGTCCTCGTCAGCCACGCCCCGATCTTCCTGCGCCTTCGCGATCGGCAGACGAATGACGAACGTCGAGCCCTGCCCCGGCCCCTCGCTCAGCGCCTCGATGGAGCCTGCGTGCATCTCCACCAAGCGCTTCGCCAACGAGAGCCCCAACCCCAAGCCGCCTTGCGCGCGATCCATCGATTGCTCGGCCTGGGCGAACATCTCGAAGATGTTGGAGAGCATCGCCTTGGGAATACCGATGCCCGTGTCGCTCACGCGAACGACAACCTGATCGCCCGACGATCGGGCCGCGAGTTCGATGCGTCCGCCGCGAGGGGTGTACTTCGCCGCGTTGTTGAGGACATTGCTGATGACTTGTGCCACGCGCGTTGCATCGGCGTCCAGCCATACCGCCTGCGCGGGCAAGGCAATGTCGAACCGGTGCGCTTGCGCGTCCAACAGCGGCCGGCTCGTTTCGACGGCGCTCTGTATCACGCTCTGAAGCATCACGCGCTCACGTTTGAGCACGATCAGGCCACGGCTCACGCGCGATACGTCGAGCAAGTCGTCGATTAGACGCACCATATGCGCCAGTTGCCGTTCCATGATCGGAAGCACAAGCGGCAGCGCCTCCGCCTTGCCGATCTTCAGCACGGCAAGGCCGTTTTGAATGGGGGCGAGCGGATTGCGCAATTCGTGCGCGAGGGTGGCGAGAAATTCGTCCTTGCGCCGGTCGGCTTCCACGAGTTGCTGGGCCCGCACACGCAACGCCTCTTCCGCCGACGTCCGCTCGATCAAATCCGCCGCCTGGCGAGCGACGATGTCGAGCAGGCGCAAACGGCGTTCGGACGGTTGCCACGTCTGCTTCCAGTGAGTGGAAATAACGCCCAGCAAGGCGCCGCTTCGCGACAACAGCGGCGTCGATTGCATGGAGCGGATGCCAGAACGCCGAAACATCGACAGTTCGCAAGGATCGACATTGGGGAAGCACTCGATGTCTGGCGCAATCACCCGGACCTTCGTGCGCAACGTGGCGCCGCACGTGGTGGACGAGGTAGCCTGAACCCACCGCCAGTGCTCGGCCGCCTCTTGAGGGAAGCCGCGCGACGCGAGCAACTCGAGGCCCTGCTCGCCTTGGTAGCGCTGCATGCTGGCAAAGTCAGATCGCATCACTCGCGAGGCGACTTCGAGCAAGCGCTCGTAAAGGCCGTGAACAGCCTGCTCGTCGATAAGCGTCGAGCTGATCTCTTGCAGCAGATGAGCGTCAGCCAGTTCTTCCTCGAACTGACGCTGCGCTTGCGCATCTTTCGCCGACGATGTCGACTCGTTCATGGGCTCTCCTGGGCGCAGCCGGAAGATCGTTTGGCCGTGCGCTGAATTGGAGGATACACAAGAACGCGCCTGTGGCGGCACGGGTTGTGAATCGAATGGCCGTCGGAGTCAGAGCGTCTTCTTGAAGGGCGCGCCCGAATGCTCGCGCAACTCGTTGAACACGATGTTGGGCCATGCCTTTTGCGCCACCTCGATCTCTGAAATATGCGAAGCGAGGTAAGTCGGTGCGTTGGCCGCATCGAGCGCCATGCGGGCCGCATAAGCGTCGGTGAAACGGCGCAGTTCGGCGGGATCGCTGCACGTCACCCAGCGCGACATCCGATAGCGCGCCGGCATGATTCGCACGTCAACCTTGTACTCGGCCGAGAGCCGATGCGAAACAACCTCGAACTGGAGCTGCCCCACGGCGCCGAGAATGATCGAGCCGCCATACGCGGGACGAAACACCTGGATCGCGCCTTCTTCCCCAAGTTGCTTAAGGGCTTCGCCGAGCTGCTTGGCACGCATCGGGTCCACGACTTCGACAGTCTGAAAAATTTCCGGCGCGAAAAACGGCAGACCGACGAAGCGCAACACCTCGCCTTCCGTCAGGGTGTCGCCGAGGCTCAGCGTCCCGTGGTTAGGAATGCCGATGATATCGCCGGGATACGCCTCGCTGACCGTTTCTCGGCGCTGAGACAAGAACGTCACGACGTTGTTGGCTCGAAAGCTCTTGCCTGAGCGCGTGACTTTCAGCGCCATCCCGCGCTCGAACCGGCCGGAGCAGACGCGAATGAACGCGACTCGGTCGCGGTGCGCAAGATCCATGTTGGCCTGAACCTTGAACACGACACCCGTGAACTTCGGCTCGTCGGGCTGCACGGGCCGCTCGACCGCCATGCGCATCGAAGGCGGCGGTGCCAAGTCCACCAGCGCGTCGAGAATTTCCTTGACGCCGAAGTTGTTGATCGCCGATCCGAATAGCACCGGCGACTGCTGGCCCGCAAGGAACGCTTCACGATCGAACGACGGCGTGGCCGCGCAAATCAGATCGATTTCTTCCTTGGCCGTTTTCCATGCGAAGCCGAAACGCCGCTCGCCTTGCGCGTCGTCGAGCGCGGACAGTGTTTCGACGGCAGCGCCCGCCGTGTCCTGACCCGCACGAAACACGCGCACTTGATCGCGAATGATGTCGTAGACGCCCTGAAACTCCTTGCCCATTCCGATGGGCCAGGTGAACGGCACGGCCGACACGCCAAGGTGCTGTTCGATTTCGTCGAGCAAATCGAGCGGAGCGCGTACTTCGCGATCGAGCTTGTTGATGAAGGTGACGATCGGCGTGCGGCGGCTGCGACACACTTCGAGCAGCTTGAGCGTCTGCGCCTCGACGCCGTTGGCGCCGTCGATCACCATGACCGCGGCGTCGACGGCCGTCAGCACGCGATAGGTATCTTCGGAGAAGTCTTCATGACCCGGCGTATCGAGCAGGTTGATGACGGCATCGCCATACTCGAACTGCATGACCGAACTGGCCACCGAAATGCCGCGCTGCTTTTCGATCTCCATCCAGTCGGACGTCGCGTAGCGATTACTCTTCCGACCCTTGACGGTGCCCGCGATTTGAATTGCCCCTGAAAAAAGGAGCAGTTTTTCAGTGAGGGTGGTTTTCCCCGCGTCGGGGTGAGAAATGACCGCGAACGTGCGGCGGCGCTTGAGTTCGGCAACTGACATCGTATGAATGGGACTTTCGGGATTGAGCGGCGCGGGGCCGATGATACACGTGTCGCCCCGCGCGCGCCCGATGCCGAAGCACCGCCGGCGGTTTCGTGCCGAGACGAAACGCGCCGGCGGGAGGAGCGCGCGGCTACTCCCGAATCAGCTCACCGCTTTAGAGCGAGACGGCGGCCGAATTGCCAAGCGTATCGGCCACATCGCCCATCGCATGGGCTGCGCTGACGCCGGGACGTCCGATCGAGTGATACTCGATGCCGAGCTCATTCATCGCGAGCGGCTCGTACAGATTGCGACCGTCGAAGACGATCGGCTGCTTGAGCCGGACCTTGAGGCTGTCGAAGTCGGGGCTCTTGAACGCCTTCCACTCCGTCATGATGACGAGCGCGTCGGCATCCGTGGCGACGTCCATTTGCTCGTCGACCAACGTGAGACGACGCAGCGCCTCCGGCTCGCCGCGCAGATCGGACGCGAGCGCGCGTTGCGCCTCCTTCATCGATACCGGATCGAACGCGGCCACGCGCGCGCCGCGCTCGAGCAGCGCCGCGATCAATACGCGGCTGGGCGCTTCGCGCATATCATCGGTGCCCGGCTTGAATGCTAGCCCCCACACGCCGAACGAGCGCCCGCTCAAATCCTCGCCGAACCGCGCGACGATCTTGCTGACGAGCACTTGCTTTTGCGCGGCGTTGACCTCGGAAACAGCGTCGAGGATACGCAGGCTCTGCCCCTGCTCCTGCGCCGTTTGCATGAGCGCGCGTACGTCCTTCGGGAAACACGAGCCGCCGTACCCGCAACCGGCGTAGAGAAAGTGGTAGCCGATGCGCGGATCCGAGCCGATCCCACGCCGCACCGCTTCGATGTCGGCGCCGACTTTCTCCGCCAAATTGGCGAGCTCGTTCATGAACGAAATACGCGTGGCCAGCATCGCGTTGGCCGCGTACTTCGTGAACTCGGCCGAGCGGACGTCCATGAACAGCATCCGATCGCGATTGCGGTTGTACGGCGAGTACAAGCGCTTCATCGTATCGCGCGCGCGTTCGCCGGGAACGTCCTCATCGCAGCCGACGACGATTCGTTCCGGCCGCGTGAAATCCTCGATCGCGGCGCCTTCCTTGAGGAACTCCGGGTTCGACACGACGGAGAACATCGAATCGGCGCCGCGCAGTGCCAATTGTTCCGCGATGGCCTCGCGCACGCGGCGAGCGGTGCCGACCGGCACGGTGGATTTGTCGACGACGACGGTGAAACCGTCGATGTGGCGCCCGATTTCACGCGCGGCGGCAAGGACGTATTGCAAATCGGCAGAGCCGTCTTCGCCGCTCGGCGTGCCGACGGCGATAAAGATCGCCTCGCGCTGGGTCATCGCTTGCCGCGAATCGGTCGTGAAGGAGAGCCTGCCCGCCGCCTTGTTGCGCGCAACGATTTCGTGCAAACCTGGCTCATGGATGGGGATGCCGCCCGATTCGAGGAGCGCGATCTTGTCCTGATCGACATCGTAGCAGCAGACCTCGTTACCGACGTCCGCGAGACAAGCAGCCGTTACGAGGCCGACGTAGCCGCAGCCGATGATGGTCACATTCATAGTGGTGGCCTTTGTTCAATAACAACGAGAGATAAACGAGGCAGCGTGGAACAGGCGCGGACGATCACGCGCACGCCCAGCCGCAAAGTACTCATCTCGCGCTAACAAAAAGCTGGCGGCAAGCGAAGCAAAAACGAAAAAATTGGGTGCCCTACAGGGGCGGCGATTTTTTCGAATTTTTTTGTGGCAGCCCATACTAAAAAGCTATGCGCGGCGGCCGTCGACGCCGTTACTTTTTTTTTGTCGAATTGAATTACTTCCTGTCACACTTAATTGGTCGGCTGTGCTTGACGGGGTTGCTCAATCAGGCCGGCATGGCGTTGCTCTTTTGAGCAAATCGTTGCGTGTACGAGGCACGCACGGCTCAAAAAAAACGCGCTCGCTGTCGGGGAAACGAGCGAGCGCGGGGTTTCGGCCCTTGCAACTTTTACAACGACCGTGTCAGGCGTGGTAAAGCACCTCGGGGGGCTTTGTATCGCCACGGCCGTCCGGATGGGAATGCAGCAGCCAATCCGGCGTGCGACTGCGGATGATGTTCGGATCGAGCGCGCGCTGGCTTTGGCCTACAGCGGGCACCGCAGCCACGGCAGGTGCCGGCGAGCGGGCTTGATCTTCCTCGGCGGATCGCTGCGTGTCAGGCAACGCAACGGCCGGGATCGCTTCGATGGACTCTTGGCGCGCCTGCGCGGCTGCTTCGTGACGATCGATCCAGTCGCGAGCCCACTCGAGCGCGTAACGCTCGGCCGTTTCGTTGTCGGAAAAGCGCGGCCCGATCAAGCCAGAGCGTTCCATGCGCCGGCCTTCCTTGAGGATCTCGGCGGAGGCGCGATAACTGAGTTGAAGTTGCTTGGCAACCGGCTGTGCCGACGCGTGAATGACGTACGCGCGGTAATCCTCCGAACGCTTCGTCACCGTCATCGAATCGATGACGGGAACGTCGTTCGAGCGCTCGCTAGCGCCGCGCAGGGCGCCGGGCGTCGGCGCGCACCGCGACGAAGCCACGGGCGACTCGCGTCGCGTCGTGTTCGCGCATGCTCCATTCACTGCGGTCACGCTCGCCCCGTCGACGCTGTCACTGTCATCGACGGCTTCGCTCGCCGCGTGCCACGACTCCGGGTTCGTCCAGAATACGCCGCGCAAGCGCGGCGATTCGGGGGCCGGTTGCGGTGCAATCTTCGGAGTGACCTGCACCGCCGTATCGGGTTGGGGCACGTAGGCGAACGTGCGCCCGAACTCCGATAGGATGGCGACGATCTGCGTGAGCGTGCCATCCGCGAGCCAATCATCGAAACGTCGTCGGCACGTAGGCCCGGACGGGTATCGGGCGGGCAACTTCGACCAGCGTTCGCCCGTCGTCAGAATCCACAGCACCGCATTGGTTACCACGCGCGGTTC